>JAYVPE010000771.1:0-2967 GCA_043757575.1 Pirellula sp. | reverse complement strand
TGGGTCGGTGCATTTTTTGTCGCAAAGTATTGACGAAAGACTACTAAGCCAACTTGGGAACAGGGCCGACGGAGAACTGCTATTGGGCGAGTTTTAATCACCCGGAATATTTTAATTAGCCGGAACGCGTTAGCGTCCGATTTTCACCGACCAAACCGTGCGCTAACGCACTTCGGCTGATCTAAAAACACAGTTTGGCGCACCCACGTTTGCAGCTCAGTTTGACTCCAATTCCAGAAATTGGATGGTGCAAAAGAATTCTTACTGAAACGACTTACCGCAGCCGCAGGACTTGGTTGCATTTGGATTCTCGAAAGTGAATCCTTGGCGTTCCAAGCTTTTGTGCCAGCCGATCACCGCTCCATCGAGCAGCAATGCACTTTTTTTGTCGACAACGACTCGAACGCCATGCTGGTCATACTCGCTGTCTTTTTGCTCATCGAACTTGTCATCAAAGCTCAAAGAGTATTCAAAACCTGCGCATCCGCCAGCCAAAACACCAACTCGAACAAAGGTGCCCTCGGCGAGATTGCTTTCTGTATGGGCTCGTTTGAGTTCCAAAGCAGCTTCTTCTGATACATTTACAGCCATTGTCCTACCTCAAAACCAAAGTGCGGAAAAATTGAAGTACGAAACCAATTTCAGACGAATAGGCATCGTAACGTAACTTAACATTCCTATACGTATAGTATGCTTAATGGGGACATTGCGGCAAGTCAAAATTGCCTTTGCACGGCCCGACAATCCTGGTATTCTATCCGCCCCCGAACCAATTCTAGTTTCGGGAATTGATGCTCTAACCCTCAATCAATGCTATAGGATCATGACAAAACCTCACCGAAAACTGAAAAAGGCCAATCACGGACAACGTGCGGCCAACAGCAAAGCGCGCAAATCCAAGCGACGGAAAGTTCGAACGTAAGGTTGGTTTTTTCGCCTAGCTAAACGTTATTAACTCGCTCGTTGCCTTTCGGGCGTAATAAATCGGAGATTGTCTGTGGTCACTAAAGACTTCATTATCGATCCAGATTCGATCGACTTCGATAACGTGGTGGCTGATATTGAGCAGATTCGCAAGTACAATCCTCAGCGGTTCGAGATGGAACAGCTGACGGCGATAGTTTACGAAGATCCGGTTCGGGTAGCTTGTGTTGGCTACAAAGACGTTACCGATCAGGAATTTTGGGTACGAGGTCATATGCCTGGCATGCCTTTGATGCCCGGCATCGTTATGCTCGAAGCCGTAGCCCAGGTATGTTGCTATTGCTCCCACAAATACGAACTATTGGGGAAATCCATGGTTGGATTCGGTGGTCTCGAAGACGTGCGGTTCCGCGATCCCGTTCTACCCGGGGACCGACTCATTGTGATGTGCGAACTGCTTAAAATCCGAAAGCCGCGATTGATTGTCTGCCGTTTCCAGGGGATCGTGAAACGGAACATCGTCGTCGAAGGAATTCTCAAAGGGATTCCAATCCCTGTGGAATACTTGACCACAAAGTAAGCCAGTTATTTCTTGGGCTTCATTTCTTGGAATTCCTCGCCTGATCGAAACTGAAGCGAAAATTTCTTGGTTGCTGTCGGATCTATTGCAATAGTATTCTCCTGCCTCGCAACCGTGTCGAGAAGCAGCCGATGCACAAGCCAAAGTTTATGTCGTTCGACTTGGACGCTTGGTTGAGTCATCTCGACGTGGATCCAAAGCCATCCTCGTTCCCGTTCCATCCCGATCCATTTCAAAGTGGACTCAACCTGGTCCACCTCCTCAGTCGCAATTGGTTTCGACTTCGATCGGAGCCCCGCCTTAAATTCCTCATTATTCATTGCAAGCGGAGACCGCTGAACGAAAAAATTCGAGCACAAGTACTTTGTGGCAAGGTCAGAAAAGCCGTCGTCATCAATGCTAACTCGCTTCAATGGTTCCTCCTTGAATAACTCTTCACTCATGGCTGTCTCTAAATCTTGCGGGTGCAATCGTAGTGACACCTCCCAGACCTTTGCGTCCAAGTTCCACTTCATTTGGCCAACACAAAGGTGGAACGGATGAGCGCAGCACATGGACGCGGATAAATTAATAATTCCGAATATTAACAAACACGCGAAGCATCGAAAATGCAGCGAATAATTGCCAATCACGTTTCAAGCCTTTCCGAAGAAATTGTCTAAGTCGTTAGCCCGGATTATTCATGTCGATCGATTTTTCGTTGTAAAGTACCGCTGCGATGGACATTGTGAAAAACAGTTCAAATGCAGACTGCTCTTCGTAACCCGATGCGTAACGGCTTGTTGATTTAATCTGATTTGCAAAAATAGTAATTAGCCGATGGGCGTTAGCCTCGGTTGTTGGCAAGTGAACCGACGCTAATGCGTTGCGGCTAATTAAATCAACAAGCCGGTAAGCGAGGGATTTTGTGCTGGTCCCTCGCTTACGCATCGGGTTGTGAATAATCCAGGTTAGCAGTTGGCAGTTAGCCAAGTGGCACTTGCCTTACGGGTTTAGTGAACCGCAGGACGCTTCTGTTCACTTCTTGTCCTTCTTTTTCTTGTCCTTCTTTTTCTTTTTTGGTTCGTCGTTCGGTTTCACTTCGGCCTTTGGCATTGCATCCGAATTCGCCGTTGCAGGTTCGGCGACTGACTGGGTCGCTTTTATCTGGGCTGCTTTTACTGATTGCATTGGATTGTCATCCGCATTGCGTCGCATTTTGAAGAGCTGAAACTTGGTCGCTTCGATAGCAGGTGGGAAGTAGTTGTTGTTGCGATCAATGTCCGCCGTTTCTCGGTACGGGTCCAGTTCCAACGACTTCAAAGGTTTGTCAGCGACGATCAACGTGTCACACTGCGTGCTATCGACTCGCCATACTTCCGCCGGAATGCGAATCTCTCGCGTGGAGTCATCTTCGAAGGTGACCATTAAGATGATTGGCATGATTAAACCGCCCACATTTTTGAACGATACACGGTAGTATC
>JAYVPE010000770.1:0-2967 GCA_043757575.1 Pirellula sp. | reverse complement strand
CTTGCCCTCGAAAAAGCGAGCAAAAGAGAAAGTAAATTCTGAAACGATTGAATCGAATCCACAATCTCTTTCGGGGATAAAGATTCTGCTCGCTGAAGATGGTCCGGACAATCAACGATTGATTTCTTTTCACCTCAAAAAGGCAGGCGCTGAGGTGACAATCGCAGAGAATGGTTTAATTGCCATTGAAGAAGTCTCGAAGGATTCCGGAAGATTCGATTTGATTTTTATGGATATGCAAATGCCAGAGTTGGATGGATACGAAGCAACTCGTCATTTGCGCAGTTCGGGATACAAACAGCCCATCATCGCATTGACGGCACATGCGATGGAAAGCGATCGACTGAAATGTATTGAAGCTGGCTGCAACGATTTCGCAACGAAGCCGATCAATCGAGACAATCTTCTTGAGCTTGCAAGACAATATGGAACTGTTCGGCGACAACTACATTTCCGCATTAGCGACAACTAAAATTCCTGACTGGATTTTGGTGGATTTCTAATCGGGCTTCTTGGGCTCTGGTGTCGTCGCCGCTTGTTGTCTTGCCTGAGCTTCCTCCAATCGACAACTGCTCACGTTCAGTTCGAGGATCGTGCTGTGGTGAACCAATCGGTCGATGGCTGCTGCTGTCGTCATCGGGTCCTTGAATATCTGCTCCCATTTCGAAAATGGAAGGTTGCTGTTGATCAACAGACTCGTGCGTTCGTATCGATCCGCAATCAATGTAAACAATACTTCCATCTCTTCGCGACTCTGTTGTACATACCCGATGTCGTCGATGATCAATACTGAAAAGCGCCCCAGCTTCTTCAGCATTTCTGGCAATCGAAGTTCCCGTTTGGCAAGTAACAGATGTTGGATTAGTTTCGCACAAGGGGCGAAACACACGGAGTACCCGCACCTCACCAATTCGTTGCCTAACGCTTTTAGTAACATCGTCTTCCCCGAGCCCGGCCTGCCGAAAATTAACAGATTCTCCGCTCGCTTCACGAACTCCCCGTTCTGGAGTTGCTGCATTCGATGTTGTACTACCATCGGGAATCGCGACCACCTGATCTGAGACCATGTCAGGTTGCATTCCAGTTCCGACCGCTTCATCTGACGTGATATGCGATTCTCGTTTCGCATGTCCGTCTCCGCTATCAACAGAGCGTCCAAAAACTGAAGATGGCTCCAGCTCTCTTGTGATGCTCGATCTGCTAAGCCGGTCACCATGGATCGCATCGTCGGAAGTCTCAATCGCTTCAAACGGCCATCCAGTTCCACGAGGTTCAGTGGCGGTTTCGTTTGATCCGTCGTCGGTGTGTTTATCAGGTTCATCAAGCACCTCCTTGTGCTTCAGCAAATCATCGTAGTCATCAAGCTCCGGCTGCTCGATATGTGGGTCTTTGACCAGCGATGCCGGGCTGGTGAGTTTGACTTTCAATTCGATCGCTTTGGGATCGATTGTTTCTCCCGAGTCAAGGACGTGGCGAAGCTCTACTTCCACGTTGATTTGACCATGATGTTTGGCCATGTGTAACAGCTTCAAATAGCACCTTATCCCTGCAGGTTCGCCATGCTGAGCGACCGCAGTGTCGAATCCTTTCCGGAAGGTGTCCGTTGGATACATGTGCTCGCGGTAACGATAGTTGGCGAAGCCACCAGGCTTTCGAACCAAGCTATCGATGACATCACGAAAATCAAACGAAACTTGCTTTGACCCAATCAAACGCGGCATCTCCAAGAGCTTGCGGCCTTGGTACCACAATGCGATATGGTCCGCGTGGATACGCGATTGAAGCTTGAGATTGATTAAGTGGCTCGGAATCGAATATGCGTTCTGTTTGATCCTGATGACGCTCGTGGAAGGCACGAGCACATCCACTTGCGTAAAGGTGGGGAATTGCGATGGCGGCAGAGGATTCAATGCAACTCGATCACGAACCAATTGATCGCTCCGTTTCGCGTTACGCTTTCTGGTTTTTTCAGCAATGAAAGTACGAAGATCGTCAAGCGTTTCAAAGTTACGACTGCCTCGTAGTCGCAACTGTTGATCGAGATAGTCTTTCAAGTGTCCGTGTGAGGACTCGCAGTCACCATTCTCTTGTGGTTTATTTACGTTGATGCGATGCCCAACGACGCCAAAGTGCTCTAGGAATGAACTATACCTGACTTGGAAATTGTGTTTGGAGTTGTGGTTGTTGACCGCAGCAGTGAGCGAGTCGCAGCGCAGCCTGCGTGTTACCCCACCGAGCTCAAGGAATGCGTTTTGAACGCCACTGACGACGGCTTCATACGACTCCGAGAGGCATAGCTCAGCATACTCCCAATTGGAGTACGTGAGGGTTGCATGAAAAAGCAATCCAGACCATTGTCCAGAGGCAACGGTTATGTTCAGGGACGCCAACTCGGTGAAGTCGAAAGCGAGAACATCTCCTGGTTGATGGATCTGCGAGAAAGTAACATCTTTGGCGATCTGATTTTCGATGGCCCATCGTCCCATTCTTCGTTCCAACGTGCGTCTCCACGATGAATGAAACTTGGTTGGATACTTTTCCAGAAGGAACTCCAGGATCGCATAAGGCTTTAGCTTTGGATCATTCTCGATCAGTACCTTGATCTCGGGCCAGTACTCATCTAGCGGAGCGGTACGAGTTCGGTACTCGCGTTGCGTTGACCGTTTTGGAATGACGTTTCCGTCGGTGTATTTATGAACTGTTTTGGGATCCACGTGGCAGTCCTTTGCACAACGAGTATAGTTTGGATCTGAGTCGAAAGACCTTTGAATGTTGGCTCTCTTCCAGGGGCTGATCATGGCAATCCTCCTTGTGACGAAGGGCGAATACAATGATCAGAACCAATCGAGGCCGACTCGGGAATTCTAGTTGTCGCTGCAATCCGTCAGCGAAAACGCTAGCATTTACGATTCAGCTCGGGGTTTTTAGTTGTCGCGGCTACGGAAAACTAGTTGTCGCTATACACTC
>JAYVPE010000769.1:0-2970 GCA_043757575.1 Pirellula sp. | reverse complement strand
GGGCTGATGCGTGCATCGCTGCCGGGATCGCTTCGATCGACGCGCTGAGCGGTAAAGTAACTCATGGTTTAGAAAAGAGCGTATCGCAATACTGTTTTGACCGTTGCCTGGAAAAAGCTGGCAAAGACCCGGCGAAATTCCCCTTCTCGCAAATGGATCCTGAACAAGCGGCACAAGCTTTTCAAGGAAAGACGGGCGACTTCCAATCGATCATGGTCTGGAATCCCTTTGTTATGCAATCGTTGGATAAACGACCTGATTCCAAGGTTTTGTTCGATTCATCCAGCATCCCAGAGGAAATCATCGATATGGTGGTGATGGGAGCCGACTCCCTAAAGAAGCCTGGTGGCAAAGAGTTCGCGGCTGCCATTTTAGAAACTTTTTATGCGATGAACAAACGGATGGCAGATCCGGCCACAGCCGATAAGACGCTCATAGGCATCGGTGCTAAGTTTGCGCAGTTAAAACTCGCCGATATGAAAAAAGTAGTCACACAAACTCGATTCTATGGCGATCCAAAAGAAGCTATCGCGTTATTCGCAAGCGACAAGTTTCAAAAGGAGACCATGCCGATTGTTAGCAAGTTTTGCGAAAAGTACGGATTGACCCCCAAGCCGACTTTCATTTCCTATGGCACGGGTGAGGGCATGATTGATTTCGATAGTTCATTCCTCCAGGCTGTCGAGGCGATTAAATAGACTGCCAACAAGGACGCGACCAACACCAAATTGAGATCCTCGAATGATCCCATGCGACTCTCACTGGATGAGCCTGGCTCTAGAACTTGCAAGTCGGGGTCGCGGTTTCGTTGAACCGAATCCGATGGTCGGCTGCGTTGTTGTTGAGAACGACGATTTGGTCGCATCCGGTTACCATCGATTCTTCGGTGGTCCGCATGCTGAGGTTGAGGCGTTGTCCAGTTGCAATCCAGATCGCGTAAAGGATTCGACCGTTTACGTAACGCTTGAACCGTGCAGCCATTTCGGAAAAACTCCGCCCTGTGTTGATTTGCTGGTGCGACATCGTCCGAAGCGAGTTGTGATCGCCATGCAAGATCCCTTTCCGGAGGTGGCTGGCCGTGGAATTCAATCGCTCCGTGACAACTCGATCCAAGTCGACGTTGGGATACTGGACGAAAAAGCGAGAGAGCTGAACGCCCCGTACCTTAAGCTGTTGGAGATAGGGTTGCCGTGGGTCATTGCCAAGTGGGCTATGACGCTCGACGGCGCAATCGCCACGCACTCGCAAGATTCGAAATGGATCAGTAATGAACAGTCTCGTGGAGTTGTTCACAAACTACGAAGCTGTATGGATGCAATCATCATTGGAATCGGGACAGCAATCGCGGACGATCCGCTCCTCACAACTCGGCTCCCTCCTGGTTCGAGCCAGGCTAGAGTAGCTGCGCGGGTCATCGTGGATCGGAGCTGTCGACTGTCGCCGCAATCTCAACTCGTTCAAAGCATTAGTGCCGGGCCTGTTATCGTAGCGACTTCAGAACATGCCGATCAAGCTAGAGTTCGCAACCTAGCCAACGCAGGCTGCGAACTCTTGTTTATTCCAGAACAGGAGATCTCCTTTTCGCTGCGATTCGTACTCAAGGAACTAGGCAATCGAAGTTGTACGAATGTCCTTCTTGAAGGAGGCGGGACGTTGTTGGGAAATGCATTTGATCAGGATTTGATCGACCAAATCCACTGCTTCATCGCACCCAAGATAGTAGGAGGATTGGGGGCTGTGCGACCTATTGCCGGGGTCGGCAAATCGCTAATGAGCCAAGCGGGCCAATTGCATAGGATGACAGTAGAGAGTCTGGGGGACGACGTCCATATCTCAAGCTTTCTGAGCCGACGCCGCTAGCGAGGCAGTCACGCGCAAGTGGTCAAAGCTACTGCTATCGGATACCGCCCCTCCCAAACCGTCTTGTTGATTTAGATAGCCGAAACGCGTTAGCGTCGGTTTGGCCGCCGACAACCGGTGCGAAGCAGGTCATCGTGTGCAACCCATGGTTAGGCGATTATAGACCGGATAGAATGGAGAGTCGTCGTCCTCGGCGATGAAATAGCATGGAGCATCTGGGTGGGGAACGAACTGCGGTTAGACTACATCAAGTCATCGAGACCATCCAGATTGATAGACGGTTTTTTGTTTTGCCCGCCATAGAACTTGGTGATATCGATTCCCTGGCGTTGCTCGTCCTCCATGAATTTGAGTCGCTGTTCGAGACGTTCGATTCGCCGGTGCATTTGCGGAATCATCTCGATCGAGGTGTCTTGAACGTGGCGGCGAGGTACGGCCGGATAGCCTAGATGACGATGCATTGCCGCGAACAGAAAAAGGGGTTCTTTGCGGCGATTGGCAAATGCAATTTTTCCCTCGCGCTCGCCAAACAGGATCGGATATTCGGCTTCCGCATTTTCGCCCAAATGCCTTTTACGATAGTGCACGAACTCTTCGCTACGCCCGTAAATGAGGTCGGCAATATCGACGATCCCTAACTGTTGACGAACGACCAAGATCCATTCACGCCACTCGGGCGAATACAACGGGTCATCGCTCATCGCCTTCAGTCCTTGGTCGTAGTTCAAGCGATTGCGGCATAGGACTTCAAATTGATAGAAAAAGAAGCCTTGGCGATTGTCCGATTTGGCTCGGTATTCCGCTTCAAAACGAAGAACACTCAGTGCAGTCTGAAAATCAAATCGCCCGCTGTCGAGTTCGGACTGCTCGACGACGAATGTTTGAAAGGGTGTGAAGTAATGATGCAGCCGCTTCATTCCCTCGGCGAGAATGCCGCAGTGCTTGAGCTCAGTAGAAAGGAAACCAATTGCCATCGGCAATTTGGTGGTAGCCAGCACTTCGAAACGACATTGCTCCAAGAGATCTTGGAGCGTCATGTCTTGTCCTAAACGTTCCGCGAGAACTCGAAAAAGATAAGCTTGTTCGATAAACTCTTCGCGAGGCAGCATA
>JAYVPE010000768.1:0-2976 GCA_043757575.1 Pirellula sp. | reverse complement strand
TGCACAATCTGGGCATTACCATGCATCTTTGCGGAAGCTCAAAAGAGGGCATTTCAATGCTAGAAAACTGCTTGCAAATTGCGCCAGACCGAGTGAGGACAACTTGCCAGCTTGCAGCGATTCACGAAGAATTGGGCAATTCGTCGTGTGCAATAGCTACGCTTACCAAAGCGGTCGAGCGAATGCCAGGTATTGAAGCATTCCAGGATGCACTAAAGCGATTGCAAATAGGCTAGGAGTATTTTCGTGAATCGATACTCGGACAAGATCGTCGAACTTTTTCTCGACCCAAAAAATTCTGGAAAATTGGAACATCCAACTGGCGTTGGAGTGGCAGGACGACCAGGAGAAGGGCCTTTCATGGTATTTCAGATTATTTGTAGCGACGGGATCGTGACGGCTGCTGCGTTTCAGAGTCATACTTGTGGCGTAACGATTGCGTGCGGATCCATATTGACAACGCTTGTATTGAATCGAACACTAGCTGAGTGCAAGCAGATTACCGCTGCACGTATCGCAGACGCTCTCGATGGCGTACCTGTGGACAAACTTCATGTAGCCGAGTTCGCCCTTCGGGCAATGTGGCAAGCTGCGGACGAGTCACTCAAATGAGCAAACGAATTCAGATTGCCGTTGGCCCTCAACGCACGGAATTCGGTTCCTGGAACTGGTTAGGACAAGGCCTTGTAGACGCAATGCTACCACCGCTTGAAATAGTGACTTTCGAGGACCAATGGAATCCCCCAACTGCGGAGGTGGTGGTATTCGTTAAGTTCAAGCCTCCTGTTGAAACGCTTCGAAAACTTCGGGAACAAAAATGCCGCTTGGTGTATATGCCGGTCGATATCTACGCGAGTGCGTTGGAAATTGATACGGATCTTGATTCAATCCGATGTTTCGACATGGTCGTTGTGCACAGCCAACGTCTCATTCGGTACTTTAATTGCGTAAGCCGCGTTGAATTCCTGGTCCATCCACTAAAATATGTCTTGCAAGAAACACGCACCGAGTATGTGGAAGGCCCGTTGCTTTGGATTGGGCGTCGCTGCAACATAGCGCCGGTCGTTGATTGGGCGAATCAGCAACCAAAGCTTGACTTATGGGTATTGACGAACACGGACGGTGAGATCGATCATCCAAAGCAACTTGGATTTCAAAAACCGTCAAGCGTGCGCCTCGAAACTTGGACTGAATCTATGCACATTCATTGGCTTGCAGGTGCTGGACTCGCTATCGATATAAAAGGCACTGACTTCCGTGCGAGGCATAAGCCTCCAGCGAAGGCTTTTGACTATTTGGCATCAGGCGTTCCTGTATTGACCAATCAAGGATCTTCTGTCGCTTTGGAAATGCATTTACGCGGCTTGCCGCCACTCTATGCAGATTCACTGAATTGCATACAAAGCAACATTTCCCCCCAATACATTTCGGAATGTAGTACTACCGTCCGTAAAGTCGCATCACCGGACATCGTTTGGCATAAATTTCAGGAAATGTTGATGAGATTGATGGCGGAAAGATGCCACCAACTGTCCGCCCAACCAGCTACCCGAACTGGTCTCTGACAACTGACTGTTTCCCAATTGGGTGGTGGACCATCGCCGAATCGCTTGATTAGCAAGGAAGATCTTGCATTTCACGGATATGGCAACTCTGTCGAAGTGGTAGTTAACCGGATTTTTGAGAACATCCTTGGTTTGTCAAAGGACTTATCTAGTCAGTCCATGGAAAATGCTGCATCCTAAGCTTGGCGTTTACCGCGTAATGCAATTCCCAAGTCTAGCGAGGCCAATCGTCGAATCGTGGCGGATTACTCACTACAATACACATGGACAGACAGGATATGGAACTTTATCCTGTGCATCCTGTCAATCGATGTTGCCATTACGCGAGGAAGTAATTGTTATCATGACCTGAACTGAACAGCGTAGTTATTCCCCACGTCGCTTTAACTGGGTAAGGTCAAGTGCAAAGGCGGCGCACCTAAATTTTCGGTTCGAGATTCGCGCGGTCCAGGGGGCCAAGCTACAAAATATTCCCTCAAAAGTTTTTTTATTCTTATGGTTCGATCGACTACGTTTCCGTTTGATTTGCTTCACGCGGATACCAACACCATGGCTCGACGAGGCCGATTGCAATTGCCGCATGGCGTAGTGGAAACGCCCGCGTTCATGCCCGTTGGAACGCAAGGGACGGTCAAAGGATTATCTATAGACCAAGTTGCAATCACAGGCGCTTCTATTCTGCTTGGTAACACATACCATTTGTCGTTGCGCCCCAGCAGCGAGCTGATAGCAGAGCTTGGTGGCTTGCATCGATTCATGGGTTGGGACAAACCGATTTTAACCGACAGCGGCGGTTTTCAAATTTTTTCACTCGGAGCCATGAACAAAGTCACCGAGCATGGTGCGACGTTCAAATCACATTTGGATGGTTCTTCCATTCAATTGCGACCCGAGGATTCGATGCGCATCCAAGAAGAGTTGGGCAGCGACATTGCCATGGTGTTGGACCACGTGATCGCATTGCCTGCAACCGACGAGGCTGTCAAGGATGCCAGTGATCGCAGTGTGCGATGGGCACGGCGTTGCAAGGAGTCTGCTGCACGTTCGGATCAGGCTAAATTCGCGATCGTTCAAGGTGGCCTCAACCCGGAGTTGCGAATTCAATGCGCTGAGCAACTCATCGGAATTGGGTTTGATGGGTACGCGGTAGGAGGTTTGAGTGTCGGTGAGCCTCCGGCCGAGATGTACCGGATCCTCGATGAGATTTGCCCTGTTCTGCCGATAGATCAGCCTCGCTATTTAATGGGCGTTGGTCGGCCCATCGATCTCCTAGAGGGGATCGCACGCGGGATCGATATGTTTGACTGTGTTATGCCGACTCGCAACGGACGCAATGCATCAGCGTTTACCGCCGAAGGCCCACTGAAGATGCGGAACCTTTGCCACGCAAGAGATGACTCACCGATCGAAG
>JAYVPE010000767.1:0-2977 GCA_043757575.1 Pirellula sp. | reverse complement strand
ATCCCTATTTGAAAGAGATCATGTCGGTCGTTCCTGCGGATATCGTCGTTAGCGGAATTGGGGAACAACCAGCTATCATTCACTTGCGAGACTTTGGCGTGGGTGGTTTTACAAGCGGTTGCGTTTGCGTTTCCCCTGCCAGATCCATGGCGATGCTGCGAGCGATCCAAGCAAAAGACTTTGATAAGGCTGAGGCGATTCGCGCGAGTTTTGGCCCATTGGAGGATCTGCGAAACACGATCCAACCGATTCGCGTCCTGCATCATGCCGTCGCTGCTG
Source organism: Pirellula sp. (assembly GCA_043757575.1). Taxonomy (GTDB): domain Bacteria; phylum Planctomycetota; class Planctomycetia; order Pirellulales; family Pirellulaceae; genus JBKCUI01. The sequence goes on along the minus strand of JAYVPE010000767.1, from coordinate 2,698 downwards.
CCGGAATTGCGGCAACTGGACCGATGCAGCCTCTGTTGGGCGAATTAAGTGAACAGCAACAAGCGTCGATCAAGCTAGCCGTTCAAGCGTTAATCGCGCTGCCAAGTGCATAATGACCGATAGCAAACGGCAAATAACACGGAGCGCAAGCTAGTGATTCATTCACCACTCATTCCACGCCCATCGCTATCGCTCTGAGAGGCTGTGATTTTATTCAAATCGACTTCCGGACGACTTGCGCCGTTCCGCTACCAAACTAGTGCGGCAGGGCGCGAGCCAAATGGCACTCCCTTTGAGCCGCAACTCGCTAGCGTGCGGGCTGGCAGGCTAGTAATCCCTTGCAAATCCGGCCCTCATGCTAGCGCATTGAGGCTCAGAAATTACAAAGTGAGAGACAAAACGTTAAAAAAACGATAAGCTCTGCGGAGCAACGCTCCTAGTTTGTGTCGTCTTTTGCAGTCTGCTCCATGTTGAATCGTGAAAAAACGTCAGCGTCGATGTGCTTTCCAGCTTCCAATGAACTACTCGGAACCGCAGAGCATCAACGTTTAGTCGAATCCAAGCAGCGGCACGCAAATTGGCAACGTTGGGGTAGTTATCTGTCGGAACGGCAGTGGGGAACTGTGCGTGAGGACTACTCGCAAAATCAGGAGGCTTGGTTTTTTCTTCCGCATGATCATGCTAGGTCTCGCGCCTACCGATGGGGTGAAGATGGCCTGCTAGGGATCTGTGACCGCCAAGGTCGCCTGTGTTTTTCGTTCGCCTTTTGGAATAACCGCGACCCGATTCTTAAGGAAAGACTTTTCGGTTTGTCAGGCCCTGAAGGCAATCACGGTGAAGATGTGAAAGAGTGTTACTACTATTTAGACTCCACACCCACACATTCCTATATGAAAGGGCTCTACAAATACCCTCAATCTCGGTTTCCCTACGAAGATTTGACCGATACCAATCGACGTCGATCGCGAGCCGAAAACGAATACGAACTGCTCGACACGAATGCTTTTGACAACGACACTTATTTCGACTGTCAAATTGAGTACTCCAAGGCGGACGCCGATGACATCCTAATCAAACTGACTGTTAACAACCGCGGACTTTCTCCCGCCGTGCTGCACGTTTTGCCGCAGTTGTGGTATCACAATTCGTGGATCTGGGGCTGCGAACATGACGGATGCACCAGCAAGCCTCGCATGCGATTGCACAAGTCAGCCAGCGAACCAAACGGAGTTGTCCTCTGTGACCACGAGTCGCTTGGGCACGTTGAGTTTCGAGTGGACCTAGGACCAAAAGGTGAAAAGCCGATTTGGCTGTTCACAGAGAATGAAACCAATCCCAATCGCCATCCAGGAGCCCCTACTTCGGGAACGTTTTTTAAGGATGCCTTTCACGCTTGCGTCGTGGATGGTGTAGCTAACGGAGTCGATACGAAGACATTCGGGACCAAGTGTGCTGCTCACTATATCGCGATTGTTAATCCGGATGAGCCGCTGGTAATTCGTTGTCGTCTTTCTGGCATATCGCTTGAATCTATGATGGCTGAGGACGCAGCCAAGCCAACGACGCCCCAGCCGATCATGAACCCAATCTTCAGCGATCGACAATTCGGCGACGGATTTGAATCAGTATTCGCCCAACGGAAGTCGGAAGCAGACGCCTTCTACAATGAATGCATCCCATCGCAACTTAGCGTAGAGGAAAGGGCCATTTCCCGACAGGCCTATGCTGGCCTGCTTTGGACCAAACAATTCTATTACTACGTGGTGGACTCGTGGCTTCACGGTGATCCAAATAGTCCGCCGCCACCGCCTGGACGCGATGTTGGACGTAACAGTGATTGGAAACATCTTTTCAATCGAGATGTTATTTCCATGCCAGACAAATGGGAATACCCTTGGTACGCGGCATGGGACGTGGCCTTTCATATGATCCCAATGGCTCGAGTTGATATCGAGTTCGCAAAGAATCAGTTGATACTTTTCTTGCGCGAATGGTATATGCATCCCAACGGGCAGATCCCAGCCTACGAATGGGCTCTGAATGATGTGAATCCGCCTGTTCATGCATGGGCATGCTGGCACGTTTACAAACTGAGCGGTGATAAAGAGTTCTTAGCCAGGACGTTTCAAAAACTTCTTCTCAATTTCACTTGGTGGGTAAATCGAAAGGATACACGCGGGCAACACGTTTTCAGCGGTGGATTCTTAGGACTCGATAATATTGGCGTATTTGATCGGAGCAAACCGCTACCTAGCGGTGGAACGCTTGATCAAGCGGACGCAACTGCATGGATGGCATTTTTTTGCGGCAACATGTTACAGATGGCTTTGGAGTTAGCCGAGGAGGGCCATGCCTACTCAGATATGGCGAGCAAGTTCTTCGAGCATTACGTCGCGATTGCGGAAGCGATGAATACATTGCATGGTACTGGCCTTTGGGAAAAGGAGGATGGATTTTATTACGATCACCTTCTTCGGGACGGCAAAAGCACCGCGATGAGAGTCCGCTCACTGGTCGGACTTATTCCGTTGTGCTCCAACGTCATGATTCATGAATCGACTCTGCAACGGTTGCCTAGCTTTCAGCGCCGAATGAATTGGTTCTTGAAAAACAGGCCACAAATGGCGAAGCACATGGCCTATATGGAAAGATTCTGCCCTGCTGGCTCAACCACCGAAATGCGGCTTCTAGCGATCCC
>JAYVPE010000766.1:0-2983 GCA_043757575.1 Pirellula sp. | reverse complement strand
GACCATCTGGATCGGCCTGCAGCGTGTTACCGACTTCGCCGCTGGTGTGCGCTTCATGCGGCAGTCCGGGGATGGGCTGAGTTGTGTGTAATGGGATGGGTTAGGCCGCACCGCGCAGGTACTCACTTTTCCCAGTAGGTATTTTCTCGAATTAATTGAACGAACAACCGCTATCCTGCGATTGGTTCCAACCTGGCGTGCTTATTGGAACGTTGGGATAAGTCGGCACAGCGAAAAGGGCGCTGTTGTTGAAAAAACAGTATTTGTATCCGTTAAACACTGGCTTGGGGACCGTGCCATTTATAAGCTGGGCGCTCCAGATTCCGGCTGCGATGGTATCGACTTCTTTCCAGTCTTCATATCGGGCGCCAGGAGTAACAAAGTAGCCGCTACGCGTAGTAATTGTAAATGTTCCACTAATGCTTGTGGCAGTGCGTGTGCTAGCGTTAACCACGTAGTTGGCTATTCGCGTTCCCTTCGACGATATTAACTTGTTGACAAATCCATTGTTAACCACCTCGATGCGGCTGAACGCGTAGGCATATCTCTCCAAAGGCGTGCTAATGGTAAATCCGGTCATGTCAGACCGCAGTGCTACCGGGATAACCTCTCTCAAACTTTCAAATTTGGTGTTATATTCGTAGCCAAAAAGAGCAGTTGAGGCAATGTTGTCAAAGTAGAAGTAGCCCTTCCTTCCATACGCTGCGCCAAGGGCGTCGCACGGATTTTCCCAATAGTAGTCCGGCGAACCCGCTGAGTCAGGCTGTTTTGGGGTACATGTTACGATTTCGTGCGTTCCCTTCCAATAGCCACCTCCGTTGATTTCAAGAAATATCTGTCCCATAGCTGTTCCCGTGTCTTCATTTCTTGCAGAAATAGAAATTCGATCGGCTGAAACGTCGAGGCCCCTTACGTAAGGGGCGGATTGATTGCCAAAGGGAGATAATGCAATTTTCTGATCATTGCTGCTACTCCAGGAGACTCGTGCTCCATCGGAAAAGACCGTTTGGCCGAGGGAGTCAGTTAGTCTAATTTGGGTCTCATCGCCCACATTCAGAGAAAGCTTCAGTGCCGTAATACTTGGCGATACGACCGAAAACGGCATAAAGCTTTCCACTCCAGTAGCCATGTCTTTGGCTACAATGTAACTTTGGCCAATCTTAGACGCGCGGACAACTACCTCTCCGTCTTGACTCGATTCAATTGTAACACTTGAAGGATCAGATGATGTAATTTTAAGCGAGCTCGGAATTAGGGTTGGTTGATCGTTACTGTCTCGTGCTGTTATTTTTAGTTTTAGGCTTGCCAGCGGAATCATGGAAGGAGCTTGGATCGGTGCCTTAGAAGCTACGTCCATCAATGGTTCAATACTAAGTGTCTTTGCGCAACTCGCAATCTTAAAGCCAATATCTACTCCGAGTAGCGATTTCTTTGCCTGACAGACACCAAGCGCAAACTTTGATGATTTGTACTTTTCGAGCATGTTCAGGCGTGCAAGAACTGTAAGGCCCTTCTCAGCCTTGTCGACGCTGTCCATGGCCACCAAGAGAGCATTGAAGCGACTCCAGTAAATTGAGACATACCTTCCGACAAGCTTGGCCTCTGAAGCGAGTGCGCAGTCCTTTATGGCTTTCGCCCAGTCGGTTGAGTTGCTCTTCAAGTAGCTTTTGAATGAATCTACAGAACGATCACGTGATAACAATAATAGTTTGTCATCGGGAAGCACTGATTTTAGAAATGATTTTTCGCATTTGGCAGACTTTGGAAGCATATTTAAGAATTGACCGACGATGCCGTCGGCAACCTTTACCAAATTAAGAGAAAATGCTTCGTCATTCTGTTCGACCACCAAGTTGAACCCTTCGCTTGGAGCGCCTGGAAGAACAACCTTTTGGCCACCTGCGCCAAGGCTCGATATCAATGAACCAATTAGCCAATTGTCGACGCCTTCAAGTATAGCTTGACCATAGCCTACTCCGTCCACGATGGCTGCGCCGGCTACTACTCTCGGCTTACCGTCTACAGTGACGATTGCTATCTTTTGCGCATTTTGCAACTCAGAGCTCATTGCCCAATATAGCGGGGTCGAGTTCGTTACCTCAATGGACCCATCGGAAAGTCCTTCGGTAACCCGAACGGAAAATGTTGCTCCCGCGTACGACTCTGATACAGCAGTGAAGGGAAGAGCATCCACCGACGGACTTTTCACGCCCAAAGCTCTGACGCGTGCAACTTGAGGGGGTGCTGATGCAGTGATCTTGGCATCGGCGTTGGCCATTTGCAGAAGGCTTAGCAGTGCCGTCGCGACCTGGCTGTCTTCGTCTGGGGCATTTCCTGAACGGATACTGGCATCTATTTGGAAGACAAGCGCTAGGAAGGGGGGAAGAGCCCGTATCTTGCTCTCCCAAGTTGCTTCTGTCGCGCTCAATGGCGGCGCCCCTAGGATCATTCTTGCCAGCGCGTATGCCGTTGAATCCGCTGATAGCTTTACCGAGGCTTCTTTGCTGTAGGCCGCTAACAGTATTCGGCCCTGTGCATCAGTTGCAGCGATGAAAGAAGTATCTCCTCCACTTTGACTTGGAATTCGAATAGGCGCTCCAAGTGGTTTGGCGTCAACGACTGATACGATTTCTGTTATACGGGTTGAAACAATCGGGGTAAGAGTCGCATCGACGGTTACGGCGGCAAGTTGTGTGGTGTCATTCAACGCAAGATCGGTTTGAGTTTGAGCGCTTTGGCTCCCTCCACCACCACATGATGCCAAAGTAACCTGGGCGACGGTAACAATGGCGAGTAAGATAATTCGAGTGGACATTCAAGATCTCCTGCAATCTGCTCTTTGGAATAGTGATGCCGAGGTAAGGGGTTTCTATGCGGCCTAACGCATCCCATTACACACAACTCAGCCCATCCCCGGACTGCCGCATGAAGCGCACACCAGCGGCGAAGTCGGTAACACGCTGCAGGCCGATCCAGATGGTCT
>JAYVPE010000765.1:0-2984 GCA_043757575.1 Pirellula sp. | reverse complement strand
AAGCTTGGCTAAGGTCTCTGGATTCACGGTGCGATTCCAATCTGCTTTTTCAAGTCGTTAATTTCCGATTGGATGTCGGCAATCGTTTCATCGTGGCGCTTCAGTTCTCGACGTTTCGACGACGCTCGTTCTGGTTGTGGCTCATGGATGATGTTTCCCAATTCAAACCGCTCAATTTCCTCCAGCAACACGGGCCTGATCGGAATGGAATTGTCGTCTAACTGTGCTCGAAAAAGCTTTTCCTGCAACGCTCTTAGTCTTGCAGTCAAAGGGGAAAGCTCAAGCAACTCAGCCTTTGCGGCGTTTACCGCATACAATCTCATGGCCAGGGAATGAGAGTCGGACTGAGCAACTCTAAACTTGGCATCTAGGGGGGCAATCTCTCGACTAGCTGCGATGTCTAACTCACGCCGCCTTGATCGGATGGCTGTTTCGATCTCGATTGCGGTTTCTTTGGCTAGATTGGCTTTTTCAAGCAACTCGGATTCATTCGCAACGATCGCTTTCAACTCTGCGATTCGAATTTCGTTGGACGTTGGTTTCGCTTCAACAACGGGATCGTCATAGATGCTGGTGGACATAGTTACTCGCTGGCATGGGGAACTGATCTAATCAGCCTGCGATTATGCGATTCATCAAGTCAGTCTACAAATCACCCAGAACTAACCATCGATCGAGTCCCACGGCAAACTTCGCAATTGCCTCTTCAGCTCGATTAGCTCTCTCTCAATTCTCTGGACGGTAGCCGCTATCTCTACACCAACCCTTACCCTACTCGGAATAGGTCTATCGGCTGGTGGAACTGTCGTTGCGTCTTGCTCATTTTGTGACCTGTTTGGAACTGTCGTTTCTATGTCGGACTCACTTGGAGTCTGAATCTGTGACCCGCCTGTTATGGCTATCGTTGCTTGCTCTTGCTGTGACCGCCGTCTTTTTTTACCAGCTCTGATTGTCATTATCGACCCTGCTAATAGTAAAGGGAATGATAGTTCGCTTGCAACCATAGCGGGACAATCGGTAGAATTGCAATCGACTGGGGGCTTGTAGCCCACACTTTGGGCCTGCGGTGGGTGAAAACTCATCGCAGGCTTTTTTTATGCTTGTTCGCTATCGCCTAAACTTGCGGGCAATCGCTTCAAAGGAAACCCTTGGGAGCAAGGCAGGCATTACTTTCTTAATTGAATCGATGTCTACAAATCGAATCCAACCCGTATGTGCAACGCACTCCGCTGGCAACCCAACATCCATGTGCGGCACCTGAATAACTCGATCAAGAGGCACGTCTGCTATCTGGGTTGTAATGCAAACGCATTCTAACTGACCGGGTGGACCATCCCTCATCACAACCAAAGGTCTAGTCTTGTCGTTTTGCCCAGACTCATCCTTAACCGATGCCCAAATTATCGTACCTGGACGATACCTCTTTTCGTCTGCCAAGATCTAAATCGTCCTGTCAAAGGTTTCCATATACCACGATTCACTTGGGCCACCTACCGGGAGTTGTTTTGGAAGATCTACGTCGAGCACCCCGTTTTCATAGTCAGATTGCTTTGAAATCCATCCAAGAATGAATTCCGAAGCACTAAGGAAACGGGATACCAGGTCGCTCCGTTTCCGGCTCGAAAGCAAAATCGGAAGGTATTGATAGATTGGCTCTGTGGATTTGTCCCACTCCAAGAACTTGCGTTTCAGAATTGCCTCGTTTTTGGCGTCAAAAAGAATCTGATTTTTCGCAATTCCCTCATCTAGAAGCCTTATCAAGGATCGCAATAATTCCGCTGCTTTCACAGCGGTTTCGATGAAGTACGGGAATGTATTGAAGAAATCATCCCCAGCGACAAAGGTAGGACTAGGTCTTTCGAGCTGCCTAAGGCGACGGTCAAAGTCCTTAGGAAACGCTGCCGTCACCGTAAACAAGATCGATTCTTCGGAAAGTTGCATACTTGCACCAAGGTTAAAAAGATCGGAATCCAGTTTTAGTATAAGTTAATCGTACCCCACGCGTAAATACTCATAGCGCTCGAATGGCTTCGCACAATTCCGCTTGCGTCTCGGTCATAATCATCGTCTGCTCATCGATTCCTCCGAACGTCTCTAGCACGATCGAGAGTGCATCTACACTATCGACCTCCGATAACACTTCTCGGAATCGTTCCATCGCGTCTAATTGTGCTTCCGACTCTTGGACCAGCTCGGCATCGGTGGAACCCATTATTACTTTGCGACTGGATGCAATTATCTTTGCCGTGATCTCCTTTCCATCGGCAACTTCCTCTGCATGCAAGCAAACTGCCTTCATCGAATCTGGAGTTAACCCAGTTAACTTTCTCAATTTCCAGGGTTTTTCGATCCTTGACGCCAACTTTTCAGGAACAATAGTTCCTAGAATTGACCTAGCTGCGGCTCCCTGAATGAGCATGTCGCCATACCTCGCGCTCATGTCCAACTTAGAACGCGTGAAGGCGTCGAACGTATCGAATTCTTCGCGGAACAATCGTTTCCTTTTGATTACCGCTAGAGCTTCGACAGTCTGCCAAAACGCTTCTTTGCCCTTTTTGACGATACCTAGCTGAAGGTTCCATTCCTGGCGTTCTGTAGGGTCCAATTTCTCGATTAACATGATTGCTCCGTTGGTGGGGAATGACTTGATCGACCCCATTAACATTGCCCGAACTAGCGGCTAACTTCAATCGCATCCAGCTCGGACTGAAGCAATCCGTAGCATGATCGCATTGATCGACGGGACTGTCCGGTTCGGAGGTCATCCTTAACCGCTGCCACCAATTCCGGATCATGCCGACCATGCAGAATGGCCCCGGCGATGCTCTTAAAAGACTTCACGGCTCTATATGTATTCTGGCGGGTTTTGCCTGTCTTGCTCTCGGCTAATCCTTAAACAAGCGAACGCTTGTTCGTCGGAGCTTGATTTTCGCAGCGCAGCGGCGACCCGGCCAGCGGGGCTGGTTTGATTTTTTTCGATTTCG
>JAYVPE010000764.1:0-2987 GCA_043757575.1 Pirellula sp. | reverse complement strand
CGGTGTTTTCCGCCAAATGGCATTCGCTCCGTAGGTAGACCGTGTAACGTTCGATCCAGCCCGCCATGGTTTCAAATGGCTTTAGGGGTTCGGTGGCCGCTTGTTTGAGTTTCTTTAGCTTGCTAACAGCCATGATTCAAATATCCGTTCCCAGTGGTCGATCTAACGAAATACGATTGTGTGATCCAAACGAGCCATTGGGGCTTTCGATTGTAATGATTTTCCGGGGAACTGTGCGATGAAGATATTGGTTGTAGGTGGAGCAGGATACGTTGGCTCACACTCAGTAAAGTTACTTAGGTCGCTCGGACACACGGTTTGGGTTTACGACAATCTTTCCCGCGGCCATCGGGAAAGCGTCCCAAAAGAGATTCTCATTGAGGGCAATCTGTCAGATCGTGCGTTGCTCATGCGGGTCATGCAGGAAAAAGAGATCGAAGCCGTCATGCATTTTGCGGCCTATGCACTGGTCGGCGAATCTGTACAGCATCCCGCCATGTACTACCAAAATAACGTGACGGCGACGTTCGAGTTGCTCGAAGCCATGCGGGCTGCGGGTGTATGGCGATTTGTATTCTCGAGTACGACCGCAACCTATGGCCAGCCAGACAAGATGCCGATTTCAGAGGACACGCCGCAGAATCCGATCAACCCCTATGGCTTTACCAAGCTCGTCGTGGAACACGCACTTTCCGATTACGCACATGCCTACGGGTTCGGAGTCGCAGCACTTCGCTACTTCAACGCCTCTGGCGCATCCGAGGACGGAACGATCGGCGAAGACCACGATCCGGAAAGCCATCTTATTCCAATCGTGTTGCAGGTCGCACTAGGGCAACGCCAAAGCATCTCTGTTTTTGGCCACGATTATCCGACCCCTGACGGGACTTGTATCCGCGATTACATTCACGTCGAGGACTTAGCAACGGCGCACATTTCCGCATTGCTAAAACTAAAACCTAACGCTGTCCTCCAAATGAACTTAGGCTCTGGCGTAGGTCACAGCGTGCTGCAAGTTATCGAAGCTTGTAGAAAGGTAACTGGGCACGCGATCCCAGTCGTTTACTCAGAACGACGCCCCGGGGACCCAGCGTGCTTGATCGCCGATAGCAGTCTGGCGCAATCGGTCCTTGCCTGGAAACCCAAGTACATTGAAATTGAAGACATCGTCGATACGGCATGGCGATGGCACCAGGCCCATCCAAAAGGATATGCCACAACGAACTGAATCATGCAAGACATCATCATTGAAAAACCATATCAGTTTGTGCCTCCGCATCGCGGAAATTTCCTACCGAAATTGATTCTCAAGCTTGGTATCGTCCCGTGGTATCTGCGAAAATTTGAAGGAGTTGTATCGCATCAGCTTCATGGAGTGGATCACTTGCGAGAGTCGATGCGAAAGGGACACGGTGTCTTGCTCGCACCCAATCACTGTCGCTACGCGGACCCGCTGGTCATGGCATTCTTAGCCAGCGAAGCACAAGTTCCCATGTTTGCGATGGCAAGCTGGCACTTGTTTCAGCAAAGTCGTTGGCAGAAGTGGGCGCTCAGCACGATGGGAGCATTCAGTGTCTATCGTGAGGGCCTTGATCGACAATCGCTTGATACTGCCATCGATATGCTTACCAATCCGAAACGACCATTGGTGGTGTTTCCTGAGGGGACCGTTTTTCGCACCAACGATCGGCTGCAACCGCTACTGGATGGAGTGGCCTTCATGGCTAGGACGGCGGCCAAGCGACGGGCAAAGGAAGGAGGCAACGGCAAAGTCGTTATCCTTCCGGTTGCGATCAAATATGTGTTTCATGGCGATCTTGAAAAATCGGTCGATCCAACGTTGGACGCATTGGAGAAGCGGCTGACTTGGACGTTGCTCAAAGAGACGACGACCTTGAAACGTATTCATCGCATCACACTGGCCATGCTTAGTCTAAAAGAAATAGAGTATTTAGGTGCGGCTCAGCAAGGGAACATCGAGGAACGCCAGCAGAGACTTGTTGATCATCTGCTTTGTCCATTGGAACAAGAGTGGTTAGGCAAGACGGTTGTCGATTCAATTATTCCACGGATCAAATCGTTGCGGATGAGGATTGTGCCGGAGATGACGACTGGGGAATTGGATGAGCGCGAACGCGAGCGACGTTGGACTCAGTTGTCGCGAATCTATCTATCGCAGCAAATTGCCTCGTATCCGCCCGATTACATCGTATCGCCAACCACCGACACTCGCATTCTAGAGACAATAGAACGACTAGAGGAGGACATCACCGATCGGGCTCGGATGCATGGCCCCTTGGAAGTGATCATCGAGATAGACGAACCGATTGAAGTGCCGACTGATCGAACCCCACGGGGGGAAGAGGATCCAATTATGAAACGCCTGCGAGAGCGTATGCAATCGATGCTTGACCGTTTATCAGTTAAGGCAAACCCAGTACTATAAACGGCTTAAGCCTAGCAGGACTTGTTTACCGCGACCAGCAGCGTGCGGTGCTTTACGATATGCCCGGCCGCACGTTGGATCCGAAGAAGCAGGTCCAATTTCAGATGGCTTGTGAAAAAGTAGTCGTCAAGATGGTATTTGGGGTGGACGTAGAGCTGGGAATGAATACGATTACGCTGCGGGATGGAGCAGCCCGGTAGCTCGCGAGGCTCATAACCTCGAGGTCGTCAGTTCAAATCTGGCTCCCGCAACTCCACAATTCTTGGCGAACTTATGTTTACTGCCGGGTAAAGAGATTTGGCCGGTGATCGTGTAATGCACTATCGCCGGCTTTTTTCGTTTTTTTCGGTGGTTTTTGCCACTTAAAATGCATGCCGATGCGATCTCAGTCGGCTCTCTCGAACTTCAAAGAGAGACTCTCTATCCGACGAACCCGCACCCCGTGGGGCACACTCTGGCCCAAAGTCTCCGCACTCTCTTGTCTCTCTGACCGTCTGCTTATGTGATTTTCCCGCGCCGAGAGACTCTCTAGAGAGCGCCC
>JAYVPE010000763.1:0-2989 GCA_043757575.1 Pirellula sp. | reverse complement strand
GCGTTTCACTCAGTTCGTCCCATGCCGCAATGTCGAGCGTCGCTTTGCGTCGATACAAAGACACGACCAGTGCCAAAGCGATTGCCGCTTCGCATGCTGCAATGGTCAACACCATAACGGCAAGAATCTGGCCTTGGTAATTTTGATGGTGCCTGGAGAACGCAATGAGATTCACACTTACACCCGACAGCATCATCTCTAGGGACAAGAACATCAAGATGAGCGACCGGCGGGTTAGGAATCCAACCATGCCGATCACAAATAGGGTCCCACCAAAAACCAGCAAGTTTTGAGTCAATGCAACATTCACGATTGACTCTCCGTGGATCGTTGTGCCAACGCGATTGCTCCGATGGTTGCTACGAGCAAGATTGTGCCAGCGAGTTCGACAGCGATGAGATAGTCCGTATACAACGATCTCCCAAGCCCTGCGGTAGACTTCGGAACAAAGCGTTGGCCTGGATCCACTGCATCCAATTTTTTTGACAATACTCTGCCAGCCTCTGAACTTAAGTTGTCTGGTAGGCTCGCAAGACTCATGGGCCGTGTCAGGTCGGCTGTTGCAGCCAAAACTGCATTTTCGCCAGTAACACACAGGGTAATCGTTGCAAGCAAAATCGCCCCGATTGTCGCTGCAACCAGTGGATTATTGAGTTGAATATCGTAGGTTCGCAAATCTGATTGTTGGGCAAACATCAGCACGAACAAAAAGATAATGATCGTTGCACCTGCGTAAACAATCATGGTTGCCGCTGCGATGAATAACGCGGATTGCATAAACAGGACACCGCACAACGAAAGAACCGTTGTTGCAAATCCAAGGGCGGCGTAAATGGGTTCACGTGCCACCAAGAAACCAACTCCACCGCCGGTTGCCAACGCACAAAATCCCATTACTAGGAAAGACTCGAAGGTAGCAGGTGTGAAGCCAATAGCCACGATGACGGCTAGTACGGTGGCGATAACGCCTCCCGCAAAAAAAGTTCGCGAATGCAAAACCCCATGTTGTATTAATAGATATCCGACGGCTCCCAAAAGGATTGGAAAAAGCATCGAAAGAGTCCAGGTACTCGGAATCGCCTGGCCAAGCGATTGGAGTGTCGAAGCATCCGGCAAGGACTGCGCGATAAGCGTGATATCCGGCAGGACATCGGCCAAGAGTGCTATTAGTGTTGAAATAGGTGGTAAGTGCATGTTCGATTCAGTTTGGTGGTTGGCTAACCGTGGCTTCCACGACCAGGAGGAGGTGGACCTTGTGATGCCGTTGCTGCTTCGACGGACGCAGGACCAAGAGCACCGCGATTTGTTCTCACTGGGTCTTTGCCAGTTTTTGAAGTCGCGTCGTAGATTGAGAGGAGCTTTTCTTTGTCAAAGACTAGCTCTTTGCGTGTATAACCCGTCAGATCGTAGATGCCGGTGAGTTCTATCGCATCGACTGGGCAAGCTTCCTCGCACATCCCGCAATAGATACACCGCAGCTCATCGATCGTAAACGTCTGAGGGAATTTGTCTCGATCCTTCCAGTGGGGATCGTCTTTAGGAGCGGGAGAAGCAATAATTTCGATGCAGTTTGCTGGACAAGCGGTTTGGCACAGGTAACATGCCACGCACTTCACTCGCCCTTCTTCGTCGCGATTAAGTCGATGGACGCCGCGATAGTTTGGCGGAATCTCAGGTTCGACTTCAGGATACTGACGAGTAGTAGTTTTACCCGCAAATACATGCCGCAAGGCCGTTGCGAGTCCCGAAGCGATCGCTGGCAAATACATTGCCTCTATCCAGCCCAATTTGGGCTCCTCGCCCCATTTCACCGTTTTCGACTTCTTAGTTGTCATAGCGCGCTCTCAGTCAAATTCAGATCGGTCGCGAGTCGACCTGCGGAACGTGGTCTATTGATCGTCAACTGCAAATGACGTGCACTAATCATCGATCCGACTATCAAAAACAGAGCAGTCAACGCTAGGTAATGTTTCGGTATATCTAGCGAAAGCACAACTGCCACACACAGCAGGTTAAGCAACCCAAGAGGAATAAGGCCCTTCCAAGCCAAGCCCATTAACTGGTCGAAGCGAAATCGCGGCAACGACCACCGCAGCAACATAATAAATGCGACGACCAAAGAAACTTTGAAGACCAACACAAAAGTTCTAAGCAACATCCCGCCCACCGTTCCATCGACAGGTCCAGTCAGGAAAGGGGCATGCCAACCGCCGAAAAACAATAGGACGGTTAAGAAACTTACGGTCACAACGTGCGTGTATTCAGCCAGGAAAAACAGTACGAACTTAATACCGCCGTATTCCGTGTGGAAACCACCGACCAGCTCTTGTTCGCACTCCGCCAAGTCGAATGGTAAACGATTCGTTTCAGCTAATGCGCTTGTGAAAAACACCAAGAGGGCAAGCGGTTGCCAGAAGACGTTCCAGTTCCAGAAGGCCCCGCCCTGTGTGGCAACGATCTGTTCGATGTTGAGCGATCCTGCCGCAGCAATCACTCCGATAATCGAAAGCCCCAATGGGATTTCATAGCTAATGAATTGTGCACAGGATCGGATTGCACCAAACAGAGAATACTTGTTGTTGGATGCCCATCCACCCAAAATAATGCCGTAAGCAGATAGCGAACTGATCGCGATCATCATCATGATTCCGATATCGATGCCTGGCGCCACAATGAATCGAAAGCCCCCGGAATATTCGGTGGGAACAGGTCCGAACGGCATGACAACCAATGCAAACATCGCTGTCATCAAGCTTAAAGAGGGTGCGATGAAGTATAAAAATGTGTAGACGTGGTCCGGAATGATTTGCTCTTTTAGAAAAATCTTGATTCCGTCCGCAATCGCTTGGAACAACCCAAAGGGTCCGACTCGATTTGGCCCAACTCGGTCTTGCACGTAGGCAGCCAGTTTACGTTCGATAAAAGTCATGTACAGTCCAAGCAACGGCACAAAGGCGAGGATGACGCCTATGGCAGCCAGCGTTGGCCA
>JAYVPE010000762.1:0-2990 GCA_043757575.1 Pirellula sp. | reverse complement strand
TCGTGAAGAAAGAATTGAAGCGACGGTACCCGAAACATGCATGGCCAGACGATCCAACGACAGCAATACCCCAGCGGTCTCCGATACGCAAAAAACCGTGATCCCATCCATGCTGTTCCTCAACCTCGTTAGTGGCATTGCTCTCACTCTGCGAGAATCTGTGCAATCTGCGGATGAAAGTGAACTTCGTTAGTTGTCCGCAGATTTCGCTGATGACCGCAGATTTCAGGACGGACCTTGCCATAAAAAAAGATCATGATCCTGTGTGAATACTGCCAATGAGACTCTAAATAGGTTCTCGCTCTATTTGTGGACTCTTCTTTAGCCGATTGCCTATGAGTACAACTGAATGGCTTTGACGATCGCTTCCATGTCATTGGGAACGGCAATGGCTCGGTTAGCGTAAGAAGCACGTGAAACGCCTCGGCTTCCTAGAACTTCGTTAAATTTGTCTTGATCCGTCGTGTGATAAGCGACGGTTGCGGTTGGATCTTTGAGTTGGTGCCCTGTTAAAATACAAACCACGCGGTCATCCATTCCTATGACTCCCTGTTGTCGAAGCAACTTGGCGCCCGCTACGCTTGCCGCACTAGCTGGTTCGCAGCCAATACCACCGGCACCGACTTGAGCTTTTGCGTCGAGGATCTCCTGGTCTGATACTTTGCGAACCACTCCGTCGCATACTTCAAGTGCGCGCAAGCACTTTTTCAAATTGACGGGGCGGTTGATTTCAATGGCGCTCGCGATGGTGTCAGCCTTGTGCTTGGCTTTGTCCATTTCATCATAATACTGGCAAGCGATCTCCATTCTTGGCCTACCTCGGCTCCATCGGAGATTGCGATGGTTGTAGACCACGTCGAGCGTATCGGCGCCGGCTGCGTTGATTACGGCCAAGCGAGGAATACGATCGATCAGTCCCAATTCCTTGAGCTCTGTAAAGGCCTTACCGAATGCGCTGCTATTACCAAGATTTCCACCGGGAACCACAATCCAATCTGGCACCTCCCACCGGAGCGACTCGAGCACACGGTACATGATCGTTTTTTGACCTTCGAGCCGAAATGGATTGATACTGTTGACCAAATAGATTCCCAGTTCCTTCGAGACTTCTTTAACCCGCGCCATCGCATCATCAAAGTCCCCTGAAATCTGCACGGTCAAGGCACCGTATTCAAGTGCTTGGGAAAGTTTGCCATAGGAAATCTTTCCAGAGCCGATGAAGATCACGGCTTTCATCAATTGCGTGACCGAACAGTACATCGCAAGCGAAGCGCTCGTATTTCCAGTCGACGCGCATGCTGCCCTTTTAGCACCCACCATGTGAGCGTGGGTAAAGGCAGCGCTCATGCCGTTATCCTTGAACGACCCGGACGGGTTCATCCCCTCGTACTGGAGATATAACTGCCCTTGACGAATTCCAACATAACGGGCGACCGAATTGGCCTGTTGGAGCAGCGTCTGGCCTTCTCCGACGGTGATGACGCGTTCCGCTGGCGCGAACTGAAGCAATTCGTGGAATCGCCAGACGCCGCTGAAACGCAATGGCTCATGACGTCGTGTCCACATCTGTTCGAAATCACTCATTCGATCCGGCACCTGGATTCGATCCCAGTTGTAGACGATGTCCAAGAGGTCGCCACATTTGTTGCAACTCGTCAGAACTTCGTTGATACCATAGGTTGTACCGCAATCGACGTTGATGCATTTTTGGTATGCCAAGTCCGACTTGATTCCGGCGTGTGCTGGCGAGAGTGCGATTGCCATGATGATTTGGGAGGTCTATAGGTTCTTAGGATCGGTTCAAAGCTGCAACTAGAAATCGGCATATTAGGCATGTTAGACCCCTCATTTTTGGAATATGCATTCTCGTCACCATTTAGATATTCTGCCCAGCTTGTGGAATCTGTATAGTTTACCCCGTAATCGGGCTTTTCGGATACAACCGTCGCAATTCCGATTGGACAATTTTCTATCCCTTAATCCTTATTGACTTTCATGGACGAGCCTAACCGAACCGCAGAAGGAATTTGCCCATCGATTCCGAAATTTCACTACGCAATTTTTGGATTCTTGGTGGTTGCAGGGACCTCAGCAGATTTGCTTTCAAAACAATGGGTTTTTCAATGGCGGGGGCTTCCGCAGCAAATGCCGCCTTGGTGGTTGATTGAGCCCTATGTTGGAATGGAGACGTCGGTCAATCAAGGAGCATTGTTCGGGATGGGACAGGGGCAAGGTTGGTTATTTGCAATCTTGTCCATTATTGCATTGGTCGGAATTTGTATCTGGCTGTTCATTTACAAAGCAGCCGAATCCCGATGGTTGCTAGTCGCAATGGGACTGGTAACTGGCGGGATTCTTGGGAACCTTTACGATCGACTTGGATTCCCGGTAATGCCAGGCGAATATCGCGGAGGAGTACGCGATTGGATTCTGTTCAGGTACCAAGAGTATGTCTGGCCAAACTTCAACATCGCCGATTCCCTGTTGGTGGTAGGGGCAATCATGCTGGCTATCCATTCGCTATTTCTTAATCCAACGGAACAGAAAAAACCGCTCTGATGTGTTCTGGCAAGCCAATTGATTTCTATGGGAACTCTAATTCGCAATTATGCAGATACCGTGCCAACGCTATCGTGTTGTTGAGTCGCCTGCCTGCCCGTCCTTTATAAGGCACGGAACTAGGTGCAACGTTCAGTGCCGATAGCAATTCCTCAAGTGTCCCGATTTTCTGATCACGATGAAGATGAATGCTCTTCAAATAAATTCTCGGCTGCGGAGTGCCACCGATGTGATTCAATAAGCGGGGAGTGTTTGGATAATAGTAAGCCAACGTGTCCGTCGGCCGCAAGAAATTTTCCCATTCGCGGCGAAAATCGTCTATCGATACGGCATCGTCAAAGGCATTGTGTGACAGTTCCAGATGCTTCAAAAATGCCTCCGGCAGAGCATTTGTGGTCAGTATCGCACGCTCAAATCGCTCGCCGGTACAG
>JAYVPE010000761.1:0-2991 GCA_043757575.1 Pirellula sp. | reverse complement strand
CCGATCTGCCGAGCGAATCAAACGCAATGGATCTAAGTGATATTTACAAAGTGACTGCTGCTTCGAATAGTAGGTATTCGGTGAGCATCACCATGACGACTGGTAGCCCAAATGGCGGCAGTTATCCTCAATACTACTGGAGATATTTCGTACACACTGGCGCTAGCATTCTGAACCCAAATGGCACGCCAGGTGGCGGCTATTGGGCTGGAGGTGGCCCAGGGTTAGACAGCAGCTCGGTCTCCTCTGCCGCTAGTGTTCACCTTGTCGATCCAACAGAACAATTTGAAAAGGAATTCTGGGATGTGGAAAGCGACGCGAGCGCGGTCGGCGATGAAATAGCGGTGCTCTCGGATCGATATGGTATTGCCAGCAATGAAATTTTAGTACCTGGGACAACACCCAAGATAGTCGAAGAATTCCTAAGGACTCCGTCTAGCAATCCAGAACCAACAAACGACGAGGGAAGCAGCAGCGACATTGCCAAGCTGCTGGAACGAATATGGTCAGCCGCAGGCGAATACTGGGCGTTATTTGGGGCCATCTCCCGCGCCGATGTCGCTGATCGGCCCGATGTTGAGTTTGCCTCGTCGTCCCTCGTTCTGACTGATTCAATCGATGATTCAACGGACAACCAATCGAAGGCCGGAACTGCAAGCGATGCACCGACCAGCAGCCATGGATTAACGGCGCAAGTATCAGACCATAGTTCGTCGATGGACATTGCAGTCGATGTCGCTGACGAAATCGACGAACAATCCGACGACTGGGAGAAACTGAGTAGTTCCGAACGAGAACTTCTGCGGATCCGACAATTAGCTCGCGATCAATCGACCAGCACTCCTCCTGCCCCCGTCGAAGTAAACGCACCTACTGTTCTCCCCGATCTAAAAAAGCTTACCGCAGCACAATTCAAACTGGCTATCGCTGGCGCAACCTGGGACGAATTTGCGGGTTCAAGTTTTGGGTATGTAGTGAAAGCGTATTATGTTCCGCTGACGCTGTCCAATGGAGAGCGTTATGGGTTGATTTTTAAACATATTACGATTTTCGCAGATGAAGGCAACTTGGGGGGAGACGTATACTCCTTTGAAGGAACGGTCCCGGGATTCTTAAATCCAAAAACGGCCCTGCAAATTCGAGTAACGGATGCTGTGAACAAGTCTTCAGCGAACCTTCTGCTTAATTCACTCGAATTTGGTCTTCACTTTGTGCCAACAGGAGCCGCGATCGACTATGCCCTTCAAGGCAAAGGAAAGGATGCGATCATTTCGCTTGCAGGTGACCTGTCTCTGGGCTTAGGCAAGGTAGCAAAACTCGGTCATCTTTCGATCAATGCGTCACGAAACATTGGCCGTGGCGCAGCTACAATTGAGGCAGGAATTGGCATTTACCGAACGGCAGAGGGAGCGATCCTAATCGCCGATGAAAAGGGAGGTTACGGTGAATTAGCGGAAGGCATATTGCGATTAGTCGGCGTAAACGTTACCATCGTGAAATTCGCCCCAGTTAGTGGACTCAAGAACGCAACGAGGCTTTCACCTGATGAGTTGTTAACAGGGCAACGGCTCGAACAGTTGCTTGGTATAGGACTTCGCCAGAGTCCGCATGTTGGCGCTGAGTACATCGACGATCTGGGACGCGCGTACGATGCCGTTGGTGGGGCGAATGCCTCGAAATTCTGGAGCGAGAGCAAGTTCCTCAATTCAATTC
Organism: Pirellula sp.; assembly: GCA_043757575.1. GTDB lineage: Bacteria > Planctomycetota > Planctomycetia > Pirellulales > Pirellulaceae > JBKCUI01. Next base: position 1,278 of record JAYVPE010000761.1, on the reverse strand, counting down.
GTAAGCATCTTCTGAAGTCCAATGACTTCACGGTTGTCGATTTGACTGGCTTTAGCGCGCAACAAATAGCGGCAGTACAAAAGTATCTGGGTACGCTCTCCCCCGCGCAGCTCGCGAAAATCATAAGGATAGGGTTCTAATCATGGCAGGTTTTATCGAGTTATCTGAAAATCTTGAATGGTCGAGCTCGAATTGGGTGTACTACTCGATTATGGACGGGTTGCTCGACGAGGTTGCGCGATTGGAAAACGAAGAATTGCGAACGGATGTTGAGCAATCGAAATGGATGCAGACATTTAGTCTTCAAGACATTCCCGTCCATGACTGGAGGGAATCGTTGATCGAAGCGTTGAAACGCGTTTGTTCAGCAATTAAGTCTGGGAAACTCGTTGCAAAGGTAGATGGCAATATCCTTGATGAATCGTCGCAGAAGGAGTTCAAGAGCGAGAGTCAGCGACTTTTGAATGAACTTGTTTCCTTGAGTGCTGAAACCGCCGGACAGTGAACGTGACCGAAGGAAAAACGCAAGTCCGGCGGAGTGTGAGTGACCGTTCCAAAACAGGCAGGGGCCGGTAGCAGCCAAACCAACGATTCGTACGTTGGAAGCGGCGATTTCTCTGCGAGCGATAGTTCTACAAGCTCAACGGGTTCGTCGAACTCTAGCATGATTTCGTCCATGAATGCGAATGGTGATTCGAGTTCCCAGCCGGTACGACGACGAATTGGACGTCAGGGGCTGGAGGTGAGTCCTCACAAACGGTGAGTAAACGGCGGTTCGACATCGAACTACACCTATTTATTCATCGCCAGTGGCAATTCATCGTCGAACTATAGTTTTTCGGACTCCTCAGGTGGTAGTACTTCCAGTTCCAGTGGCACTTGGAACAACGCAAGTAAGAGAATTTTTTAATTTAGCACGTGAAGCGAATACTGAACCATCAAAGAAAGAGGTTTTCGAGTTCGCTAATCGACTTACGCAAGAATTTGGATTGGTGTTGTAATGGGACAAAAGTTCTATGTGTTAAGCGAGGGGGACGAGCGTTACTACGTGGATTATTACGAAAAAAACGAAATGTTGCCTGTCAACGGCAATAGAAACCATCAGTTCTATTCCGTAAGGCCGCTACGTTTTTTTGTACGACCTAGGCAGCGTGGTGACATGCTTTGGGCTCCATTACGTGCATTCTTCATTTCTAACCGACTGCACTTGATTTTCCAGGAAGCGGGAATAACCGGCTACGATGCGTTACCAGCGGATGCGAAATTGGTCTACGAGCA
>JAYVPE010000760.1:0-2996 GCA_043757575.1 Pirellula sp. | reverse complement strand
CTTCCTTTTTTGGATCTCGTAATCCGTGGAAGAGAACGGACATGAACATATCGCGAAAGGATAGCTCTTGTTCTTTGACTTGATCCACTTGCACGACTTTATCGCCGGCTGCCAATCCGTTTTTCCAAGCCGGGTCTCCTGGTATGACTTCGCCGATAACGGCTGGGTCGTACTTCACGCCCGAGTGAAAAGCCCAGGCGGCCATCAATACGCCGAATATCAAATTCATCACGACCCCAGCGCTTATAATTACCATGCGCGCGCCCACACTTTTGGCCGGGAATGAGCGAGGGTCCAATTGCACTCGGTCCGGATCGTCGGCTGCGGCATTGGGATTCTCTTTCCGAATACGCTGCAATTCCTCTTCGGCTCGACGCGGATCGTCGTCCTGGCCGAGCATCTTGACGTAGCCACCCAATGGTATCGCGCCGATCCCATACTCGGTCTCGCCCCATTTAAAATGAACCAGTTTCGATGGCAATCGAATCGGCCCTATTTTGATTGGGACGTCAAATCCGACGTAGAACTTCTCGCATTTTACGCCGAACGCTTTGGCAGCGAGGAAATGCCCAAGCTCGTGAACAAAAATCACGAAACCAAGCCCCAAGGCGACCAACAGGATGTTGTAGAGATGTGTGGCCCATTGCTGTACGAAGTTAGGTTCGGTAGCAAGCATCGGATGCATCCACTCCAACCACGACATCGCAGAATTTGAAAAATCGACCATTGTAGAAATCGGCAAGGGTAAATCTTGAGCGGCAAGGATATTTAACATTTTGATGTAATCCATCTTTGAACTTCTTTGCGTCCCCATCGATCCAACGCCAATAGCTCGGAAAGCGTTGGGGACGGAGAAAAATGATGATGATCTAGTACTTGGCGACAAATCGTCGCAATCTCTGTCAACTTTATTCTATTGTCCAGGAACAGATCTACGGAAGCCTCGTTGGCTGCGTTCAGTACCGCACCGCACGTTCCCCCCCTTTTTGCAACTTCAAACCCAAGTTGCAAAGCCGGGTAGCGATCCAAATCAGCAGGTTTCCAATCCAATCGCGTAGGCTGAGTCCAATCAATCGATGGACTCGGAGATGGAACACGGTTTGGGTAGGTTAAAGCGTACTGAATGGGGAGCCGCATATCAGGAGGGCTCATTTGTCCGATAATCGATCCATCGTTGAATTCTACCATGGAATGAATAATGGATTGCGGGTGTATCACAACCGCAATTTGCTCAGGTTCAAGATCAAAGAGCCATTTGGCCTCGATGACTTCGAGTGCTTTGTTCATCATCGTGGCCGAATCCACCGTGATCTTGCGTCCCATTTTCCAAGTAGGATGAGACAAAGCGTCCGCGATCGTTGCTTCGGATAATTTGTCGATTGGCCAATCACGCAAAGGTCCTCCGCTGGCAGTCAGGATGATTCTTTTGACTTCCGACATTTCGCGTCCGGCTTGCAAACATTGGAAAACAGCGCTATGTTCGCTATCCACCGGAAGGATTTCTGAACCGCTCAATTTGGCCGCTTCCATCATCAAGGAGCCGGAAACGACGAGTGACTCCTTGTTGGCAAGCGCAAGTCGTTTGCCTGCCTGTGCTGCTACGAGTGCCGTTTCCAACCCAGCGATTCCGACAATCGCTGCGACCACAATGTCAATGTCCGGACTTTGGATTAGCGAGACCAAGCGATCCATCCCAGATTCGCGTACGGTACGCGATAGTGTCGAACCACCGTTGCCAGATTGCCAACGTTTCACTTGTTCGTCAAATGGTCCTGTCGCGAAAGCAAATTTTGGCGAATAAGCCTGAATTTGCTCTTCAAATCGATCGAGTTGCGTATGGCAAGAGATCGCGGTCAAGCGAAAACGGGGGTCCCCTTTGGAAAGTACGTCCAAGGCCGCTCGTCCAATACTGCCGGTCGAGCCTAGAATGGCAACATTGCGAATTTGGCTCAACGAAAATGTCTCCAATGGGAGTCCATCCCTGGGAGTTAAATTCTGCAGAGTCGTTGCATCCGTCACATATCGTTCCGGTCTCCACACTTATTCACAAGATTTTAGGACCATCCACAGAAAACCTCAACCTCAAACCCTGCCCTACCCTCTCAGTCAGTGCATAATTGCCTATGCTGCTTCTGAGAAATGCTGTCATTAACTCGAATCCCAATTGCCTTCCATAGTACCATTAGAATGCCTGAACCATCCAAACCGGAAAAAAAACCAGATCCATCGAGCAACTCTACCCCGAGTAACACTTGGCTGATGTATGTGATTCTCGCCTCGTTGTTCATCGTTGGAATAGTTAGCATCGTCCTCAGTTCTCTGGTTCAGCCGATTCCGTATCCGGATTTGATCCAACTCATTGAGAAAACAAAATACGCCGAAGGCGGTCTGGGCTCGCTGGAAGAAGGTTATTCAGGAACGATCAGCATCGTCGCTGACACCGGCACGGTTGAGATCAGCAACTTGAGAGATCTACAGGTAGACGATACTACCATTAGCGGACACGTTGACGTCAAATCAACAGCGAAAGGAAAACCAAGTTCCACCCGGTTGAAAGTGTCGTTTGAAACGACGAAGGACAATTCGAATGATACAACGCGTCAGGTCCGAGAGAAGCTAGATCGAGCTCGCATATCTTGGACCTACAAACCGGGACCGAGTCTTTTGACGCAGTCGATCTGGTTCTTCGTCTTGCCCTTGCTTTTGGTAACGGGCGTCTTGATGTTTGCCATGCGGCGGATGGGTGGAATTGGTTCACCCATGCAGTTCGGTCGATCGCGGGGCAAGCTTTACGCGAACGAAGCCGTCGGCGTCACGTTTGACGATGTGGCGGGAATCGATGAAGCGGTCGAGGAAGTACGAGAAGTCGTCGACTTCCTCAAGCATCCGGAAAAGTATCAGAAACTGGGTGGCCGTATTCCTCATGGCGTGCTCCTCGTGGGGCCTCCGGGAACAGGCAAGACGCTCCTAGCCAAAGCCATTGCCGGTGAAGCTGG
>JAYVPE010000759.1:0-3001 GCA_043757575.1 Pirellula sp. | reverse complement strand
CGCAAAGCTTATCGCATCGGGTTCAATTGAACGGTCTGTGTTATTGCATCGAGTTGGCACGCGAGGGCCAGGGCAGATGCCACAATTGTCGACGAATCGCATTGACGAAACGGCGTTGCAGATGCTCAAGGAATGGGTGGAGGCAATGCGATAGCTGCCCCACGTAGGACAGGGTCGAGTGCAGATACGGAAAGCAGTGTTACCATAGTGTGAATAGTGGCCCTGCGGCTCCGCCCGCAGGGAGTTGTGCGCGTCAGCGGACGGAGCCGTTGCCCCACATTTCACAGTGGCTTTGTTGTATTTCGAATCACAGAATGTTGAGGGGGGGTTGCTTGGTTCTCTAGAGCAACAAGAATTCGACTAGGCCTGTGACTGGGCTACGCTGGTGATGGCTTCGCATGCACTCTCGATTTGCTTCCGACAAACGTCCAGATGGGTAACGAGTCGAACGCTTTGGGGTCCGAATGGTAGTGAGAGGATTCCATGCTGTTTCAGCGATGACGAAAACTGTGCTGCAGTACCCCATTCGTTGGCAACATGAAAGATGACGATATTGGTGTCGGGCTCTTTATCGCTTAGGCTGAGTGATTTGCATTGACTCACGGCTTGGGCAAGCAACTGAGCATTTTCATGGTCGTCTACTAGCCGTGCCATTTGGTGTTTCAAGGCATAGAGAGCTCCTGCTGCCAAGATGCCGATTTGTCTCATGCCGCCACCGAAGAGTTTCCGTGCCCGCCTAGCTTTAGCGATGAACACACGAGAACCTGCCAAACAGGAGCCTACCGGCGCGCCAAGTCCTTTGCTGAAACATACGCTTACCGAATCAAATGGTTCCGAGTACGCTTGGAGGGAAACTCCGGTCGCCACCGAAGCGTTGAATAGTCTCGCACCGTCCAAGTGGGTTTTGAGTCCTTCTGCACGCGCCCAATTACTTAGGGCCTGAATACGCGATAAGGAATAGATTTTACCGGCACCACGGTTGTGGGTATTTTCGAGGCAGAGCAGTCGGGTTCGGACTGTGTGTTCGTTGTCCGGCCGCACGCTGCCTATCAATTGGTCTAAGTCAAGCAGGCCGTTTTGACCCGTGATGGTTTTGGCGACCAGGCCGCTAAGTTGCGCGAAAGCGCCTTGTTCGTAGTTGTAAATATGGCAGCCAGTCTCGCAAATAAACTCGTCTCCTGGCGTGCAATGAACACGCAGAGCAATTTGATTGGTCATCGTGCCACTGGGCATGAAGATAGCGGCCTCTTTGCCGAGCAAGCGAGCAATATGCTCTTGTAATTCAACAACCGTTGGGTCGACATCGATGACATCGTCGCCGACTGGAGCGTTCATCATGGCTTCACGCATGGCAGGTGTTGGCTTGGTAACAGTATCGCTGCGAAGGTCTATGATTTGCATGTTATCTTGTGAATTAAGTTTACCCAATTGGCTGACACCGATTAGGAAATTAGCGTGTTGCGGGCTGTTGGTGGAGTGCTAAGAAGCTTACTATAGTCTTTTTCGGTGTGCAAAACCTTTCAAAACCTCATCACCGCATAAGGACCAAAACATGAAAAATGCCTCGATCCAATCCTTGATTGACAGCGGAACGAATCTTTACTTGGACTCGATTGATCCAACGTTGGTTGCCCAGAACCTTGCCTGGGGTGCAGTGGGGGCGACCAGCAACCCGATTATCATTTCCGGGCTAATTCGAACTGGACGATTTGATGAGTCCATCGTGAACTATGTTGATCGAGGCCAGGACGATTTAGCTATCTGTTGGAACATGACCAACGATTTGGTAAATGACGCTCAAAAAGAATTTCACGCAGTTTGGGAGCGTACTAAGGGAAACGCGGGTTGGGTTAGTTTCGAACTCGACCCGCTTTTGGAAGACCCCGAAGTAAATATGCCGCATGCGGAACGCGTTGCCAATTACATTTCGCTAGGCAAGAAATGGGCAGCGGGGCACGACAATCGGATGATTAAGGTTCCTGCCACGCCAGCGGGACTCGACGCATTAGAGGAGTTGGCTGCGGCGGGAGTAACCCTCAATGTAACGTTGATATTTACGATGCGGCAGTATGACCTAGCCAAGAATGCAGTTTGGCGTGGAGCAAAACGCCGCAAAACGCTCGACACATTCAAAAGCGTCTATAGCATTTTTGTGTCGCGAATCGACCAGTATACAGCGGACAACTGCAAGAAGCTTTCGGCCGAGGCTCAAGGCCAGTATGGGATACTCAATGCGAAACGGATTTGGACGGCTAACCAAAAATTCTGGAAGGAACACGCGACACCTCTGCAACAGGAAATCATTTTCGCAAGCACTGGGACAAAGAACGCGGCCGATGCACCTTGGAAATACGTCTCAGCGCTTGCTGGTTCGGACATCCAGACCAATCCGCCCGATACAAACGCAGCGGTGTCGGTCAGCAACCAAAGTTTCACCCGACAAGTTGATCAGATGGTTAGCGAATCGCTTGCCAAGGAATTGGATGCCGCGGTAGACGTCCCGCACATGGAGAAAACACTTATGGAACAAGGTGTGGCTAAGTTTGTTGCTCCACAAAAGCAGTTGCTTCAAACAATTCTAGAAAAGCGTGGCGCGCTGTCTCGTACTTAGTGTGTTCGTGGCTCAGCGGTTTCCGCCATCTTGCTATCTTGCCATCCTTAGGTAGAATCGCTCTATGGCGACAAAAGCAGCATTGCCTAAACTTAACGAGCTGTTTTTGTGAATTAGGTCTTTTTTGTAGTTTTTTGCGTTCCTTTGGGGGTTAGTAGTCATGAAAAAACGAAATGGTTTTACCTTAGTCGAATTGCTGGTTGTCATTGCCATAATTGGCATTCTTGTCGGTCTGTTGCTGCCAGCCGTCCAGGCTGCCCGCGAGGCGGCTCGCAGAATGCAATGTTCTAATAATTTGAAACAGTTAGCTCTCGGGCTCCATTTACACCACGATACCTTTCAGAAGCTGCCGCCTGGACAGTACAACAATTTTTATGCAAACGATGGTCC
>JAYVPE010000758.1:0-3006 GCA_043757575.1 Pirellula sp. | reverse complement strand
GAGGAGATAGCTTTTCGGGTTGTGGGCAAGGAGCGGAGCCAGCCAGCCACTGGTCAAAAGACCCGAAGTCGCGTGAACGCAATCGCTTGTCCTGGTTGCGGAACCCATCGATCTCATCACCGCTATAGGCAAGGTTTCTAACTACTAGTTCATGCTTTGGAAAGCGTGTATGAAGCAACGATTCTAATGCACCGAAATGCTGCATACGTTCGGCAACCGTTCCGCCAACAATACATAGGTGATCTCCCTTTTTTAGTTCCAATTCCGCTCCAAGAGCGAAGCCACCCACCGACAATAAGAAGATCGCAAAAAAGGTCAATTTCATGGAGAGGATCCTGGGGAAGGTGATTCTCGATCAATCGATCGAGGGAAGCGTCGGATTTCTTAATCCAAAACGCAATCACAATTCTAATCAACTTACGTTGGAAATGCGAGGCCAGACAGTTTTAGGCAACGCGTCGGTGGCTCTACCCCAACTGACGACAAAGCAGATCGATCAATTCGTTGGAGAACACTTCACCCCGACTGAGGAAATCGCAATCCGACATGAGGGTTTCCATCAACTGTCGACGACAGAAATTCCCGGATTCATCCCGTCCAATGGAGTGCGCGATGATGTCGCCAGCACCTTCGATTCGTTTTTCTAACGCTGAACCTGCCGTCGTCTTGTTTTGGATTCCGTCGATCATCGCCATCAAGACTGCGGAGTAGACTAAATAGGGATTGCAAGCGGCAGGAGCACCGCGAAACTCGATCGCTCGGTCTCGGGGATTGTTGGATGTAATGATGACTCGACAGATGGATTCAGGTGTGTCAATCGAACATAGTTTCAACCATGGAACCCCGCCCGCTGCGATATTATTTGCCACCGCGATTGCAGTGATCGCATCCGAGTGTCTGAGTATGCCACCCATGGCATGCAAGCCGGTCTCGCTAAGTCCTCTATACGAAGAGCCAACAAAGATCGATTCACCTTGACGCGTAATCGACCATTGGCTTGGCATCCAAAGATCGTCAGTGGTCAAAGTGTCACGATTTTTGCAAGCGTTTTGTCCAAGCAGGTATCGAAGCATGAGTATGTCATCGCAACATTCTACTAAACTCGATGGCTTTAGGATCATTTCAGAGCTAGAACCATTTCCGCTGAAATGACGTTCGATCTGCAGGCCAGCTTCAGCAGCGATGTCAGCAACTGCGCATCGCATTTCAAAGTCGCGGTCTGCTGGTCCGCACGCGAGGAATGTAGTTCCACTTGATGGCGTTTCCACTTCGGGTCGCCCCGTCCGGTCGGTTCGAAATTGACAATTTGCTCGCACTGCGAGGCCATCGCCAATAGTGGAAGCCTCAAGATACCGCATAGCTTGGATCGCAACATGGCGAGAGTCGAGTCGATTTTCCTCCCTCATCACTGCGTCTTGAACGCTAGCTAGCAAAACAAGCGTGGGATGGTGCGTGAACGGATCCAAATAGTGTGCTGTACTCTGAGGAACTAAAATCGCATAGCCTGGAGATCGGCTATCGGACGGGTCTAAAACGATATCATGTCCAAAACCCTCCTCAAAGGAAACTTCGGTGAGGGCTGACACGGGAAAAGTAATGTGCCGCCATGAACCAAGAACATCCACGAAACGCAAATCAAAGGCTTTGATCCCTTTTTCTCGACAGTAAGCCAACACAGCCTTTGGTTTCACCAGTCACAACCTCGTCGCATAGAATTCTTGTGTCGTTTTCAACCGTTCGTTGGATCCAGCTACTTAAGGGCTTCGATAAAGATGTCATCGAAGCGAGCTGTACCCACCGAACCGAACAATCCAATGGAAACGATGACCTCGCGAGTCGCAGGCGGAACACGGAAGATCTCGTCCTCTTTTTTCCATTTTCGGCTCCCCTTAAAACCACCGATGAAATTGTAACCGATGCGATTTCGATTGGAGTCAAAATACTGAATTGCAATCGAAGGCGAGTCCTCGGGAGTCTTGCCAATTTTGACGTTGTCGGTCGAGATCCACCCGCCAAGTTTAATTCTCTTGATGCTAGTACCATCAATAGCCAGCCCCTGCAGGAGCATGCTTGGAGACTTGGGATCATCGCTTTTGAATTCGACCGCGTTTAGCCCATGGGGCGCATTGGGATCCTGTACAACAACACATCCAAACTGATAATACCACCCCGGAACACGCGAGTTATTGATTAGTGCCTGCTCAAAACTTGGATTCGCCAGCGACGGATTTTTTGGATCTGGAGCAACTTGGCGAGCATCCTCGGCAGCTCCTGTCATTGGAACAAAAAGCGTTGGCTGCAACGCTTCTCGCTCGAGTTTTCCATCGACCTTGCGCATTAAAAATAGCATTTGCTGATAACGTTCGCCTATCGGAACGATCATCAATCCGCCTTCCTTGAGTTGTTCGACAAGCGGCTCAGGAACTTTTTCAGGCGAACAGGTTACGATGATTTTGTCGAAGGGCGCGTTCTCTTTCCAGCCCTTGAAACCATCTCCGATCAAGCAATGCACGTTCGTGTAGTTCATGTCGGCCAATAACTGTTTCGTATGCTGCCCCAGGTCCTCGACGATTTCAATCGTGTACACGTCCTGGACTAAGGGACTCAATATCGCGGCTTGATATCCGCTGCCGGTACCGATTTCAAGAACTCTGTCAGTCGGCTTGGGATCGAGCGATTGCGTCATCAAAGAAACAATGAACGGGCTGCTGATCGTTTGCGATTCGCCAATTGGGATCGCGATGTCTTGATAGGCTTGATGAGCATACTTTTTCGGAACAAATTCGTGTCGCGGAGTTGAACCGACCGATTGCAAAACACGCAGGTCTCTAATTCCATTTGGAACCAGGACGTTTTTGATCAATTGTTCTCTGAGGATTTCGAAATTCTCCCGATTGTTCGGTTGCTGCGACTCAGCGCGCGATGCTCCTATTGAGATCCAAAGCGAAATCAAACATAAAGTCCAAAGCGTTTTCGAACGGAGCATAGTTTCACCTGTTAATCCAT
>JAYVPE010000757.1:0-38028 GCA_043757575.1 Pirellula sp. | reverse complement strand
ACCGTGTCGATCAAGCCGCCCGTTGCGTGAACGATAGGCACGGTCCCATACCGCAAGCTGTAAAGTTGATTCAATCCGCAAGGTTCGTAGAGGCTCGGCATAAGAAACATGTCGCTGGCGGCTTCGATTTTGTGTGCCAACGGATCCGAAAATTCAAGCCGAACAGCCACGCGATCTGGACGACGACGAGCCAACTCGGACAGCGCGTCAGCAAATCGCTGCTCGCCATTGCCGAGAATAACCCACTGGACATCGAATGCATCGACCATCTGTTCCAGTAGCGGTTTGACCAGATCCCAGCCTTTTTGTTTGGCGAGCCGTCCAATAAGACCGATCAAGGGAACATCGTCGCGTTCAGGAAGTCCGACATGACGTTGCAAATCCCGTTTGCATTGCCTCTTTCCTATCTGCCAATCGTCAATGCTGTACTTTTGTACCAAATGGATATCGTTGCAGGGGTCCCAGACATCGTAGTCGACACCGTTTACGATGCCTGAGATGCGGTTGCCTCGAACTCGTAGGGATCCGTCCAATCCGCACCCATGTGCGGGCGTTTGGATTTCCATGGCGTAGGAAGGACTCACCGTGGTTACAAAGTCTGCGAAGGCGATTCCTGTCTTGAGAAGGTTGAGATCGCCAAAAAACTCCATTTGCTGCCAATTGAAGTACTGCCATTCCAAAGCGGTCAAACCCATATCATGTTGCCAATACCGACCTTGGTAAGCCAGATTATGAATGGTCATTACCGAGGCTGCGTTGCGATACCACTGAAATTCGCGGAAGTTGGTTTTGTGATAAGCAGGAATTAGGCCAGCTTGCCAATCGTGGCTGTGAATGATGTCGACAGGCAAACGCAGGCGTTCAATCGCTTCCACTACGCACCGAGAAAAGAAACAGAATCGTTCGCAGTTGTCTCGGAAATCGCCACGATCATCTCCGTAGAGTTGGTCGCGGTCAAAGTACAGTGGTTGGTCAACCAGATAGACATCCACTGCACCTTTGCCAATCGTCGTTTTGAGAATTCTTGCCGCCATGGGTCTGCCTGCCATATCAACGACAAACGTGATATGAGTATCGACCATGGGTAAACCACAAGCCAACGCGCGTTTGTATGCCGGAATAAAAAGACTGCAATGATGCCCTTGCTCCGCTAACTTGAGCGGTAGGGTACCACATACATCCGCTAGTCCGCCTGTTTTAGCGAACGGAATCGCTTCCGCCGCAGCCATCACCACATGCATGGTTCACTTTATTCATCGTTGGAGGTCATTGGTTGTCAGAACATCTCAATTGAGCGCAAGTTTGAAAGCAATTCGAGATTTCCTACTAATCAATAGCATAGCAGATCGCTTTAGGAATCGTTGACTATCAGGCAACCTTTAGGCGACATGGATTGGGAAACCAACCAGGCACCTCTTTGTCAACACCACTCGCTGCGGTTTGAGGGAAAAACTTCATTTAAGAAATTGTTGCCAAGTTGATCTTGGTCGGGACATAATCCACGGACTATAATCCCGCCCCCTCATCCTCTCGAATCGTTCCGTCCTAACAACGCAAGGTTAACCTCGTGCTTTCGATCCGACCGACAGTTGCCGAGCATGCTTTTTACGTTTTTGCAAGATCCCTTCACCCCGAACTCTTTAGTATCTATCGTAGCCGTTCCATCCATCGAAGTAAGTATTCTGCAAGAATCGACATAACTAGCGATGGCCATCTAGTCACTTTCAATTCGCGTTCTGTGGTCATGACTGAGGTGATTTGTTCGTCCAAGCAGCTACTGCCTCAAAAGCGGCGTCTGGTTGGCTCGAACCTCAAAGGCAAAAATGTCGAGCAAGTGGAACGCAAGCAGGGGGTGAACTACCACACGCAGTTTGAACTGGAGCACGTGTCGTCGGATATGTTTTGGATGCTGCATAACCAATTGCAATCGAGCCAATGCGAAAACGAATTGGTTCAATCCTTTGATTCTAGCGGACGCATCGCGTTTGGAGCCGTGAGTTTCGTGCACGTAGAAGAGCGGGAAAGGCAATTGCTAATACAAGCATTCCATACATTCCCAGACGATTGCGCGATTGTGAAGTCGGTCTCGACGTTTTCCGCAGCATAAACAACATGCAGCGGAAAATATTAGTCATTAAGTTGTACAATTTCACCACCAGCTCTTGTTGCCAAAGAACGCCAGATAGAAAGATCGATGCTCTCGGCCATCGTTCGCACTGAACCGTCGACCAGGGTAACATTGACTGCGGCTGAGTGGTAGCTACGGGATGTAATCATGGCGAAACTTGGCGAACCATTAGCTCCGTTTTTCCCCTCCTGCCACGAGTTGAAATCCGTTTCAACATATGTGTTGCCGCTGTTGGTGAAGTGAACTTTGCTATTCGGAAGCAACGCGGCCGTGAATCCAGTGTGGTGAACGCGTCCGTCAGGCCATTCCGTGTGGCCGGTCAACTTGAAGTCGGGACCGCTGGCGACAACCGATTCCGCCTCCATTCGATTGTTCGGAATGTTCGTCCTAGATGGGCCGCCGTTACGAGTATAAGGAGTCCAGGCCTTAACCTCGGCGGCAAGCAATGTAGCACTGGTACCATCAGACACACTTGCAAACGTTAGAAACGAATTCGGAAAGAACATGCCATCACCTCCAAGACGCGTTTGTGGATTGAACACAAACCATCGGCCAAGATTGAAGCCGTAGCTAGTAGGGTAGAGCTTGGGAGCACCGCTACCCGGATCACGGATCAAGTCCCCTTTTGCATCGCTTGGGCATGAGTACGAATGGATTTTGACGGAATCGATAGCCGGTTGGAAATCCCAACCGAGCGACAAATCGATTTTACTGTACAAATTACTTTGCTCCAAAAACGGTAAGATGCGCCCGTGCACCCCCCAGGATCCATTGTTGGACGTGTTTCCGAGCCGAAAGTCGATCACCGCTGATGCTGGAAAACGTTTGTTAGCGCTCTCGTAGTTGTGGCAAGCCAACGCGATCTGTTTCAAGTTGTTCTGGCAGCTCATCCTCCGGGCCGCTTCACGTGCTGCCTGGACCGCTGGCAATAGCAGTCCAACGAGAATACCGATGATCGCTATTACGACCAAAAGCTCTACCAGAGTGAATCCGTAGGTGCGACGATGCATAACAATCCCCTTAATCAACAATCGTTGAGTGTCTTGGTTTAAGTTTAGTATCTATGGAGTTCTCGCTCGAAATGCCTTTAGTTCGGCTTTTTGGCTGAGATTCCGTGGCTCCCCAGGGTAAACTTAGATCGATCAGGAGCGAAAACAATCCCTGGCGTTTGATTCATCGCGACGGTGGAAAATCCGCCGGGCATTTCAGGAATTCGGACGGACAAACAATTGCTTAGTAACCGGTTTGAGTCTCTACGCTTTCGACTTCTCGTCCCAATACTCTTGGTGTCGTTTCTTACGGCTACAGGCGTTGCAGTTGCGTCCTCTCTACTCGGAGATCATTGGGGAACTTTGGACCTGCATCGCCGGTCTGCGGGAATGGAGCGAGCACTCAATGAAAACTCATTCCCGCTAAATCAGAATGTGCTTCGGGCACTAGCCGACCTGACGCAGGCAAGTTTGGTCACGGTACGAAATCAAATGGTCATCAACACAACGATCGACGAATGGGTTGATAACGACCGAGCCAAATTACTTGATGTCATGGAATCGAGTGCGAATTTGCAATCAACGATTGTCGAGCTAACGGGTGGTCGATATGTTGTGCGGCCAATTAAGCTTGGGAGAGGGCGTCCGGACTCGGATGGTGTGACGAGTCTGCTCATGCTGTTTGACGAGTCCGAGCTGCGCGAGTTCCGATGGCGAGCCGCATTACTACCCATGGTGACCGGGATCTCCACGGTTGTCTTACTGACGTCAGTTACGCTCTACCTGACGAGCCACCTAATCAACCGCCTTGCCCAATTGCAGCAACAAGTCGATGCTGTGGGTACAGGAAATTTCGAATCGACGGGGATCGATCCACTGCCAGACGAAGTCGGAATGCTCAGTGCGTCTGTGGCAAGCATGGCAACCCAATTGAAGCAGCTATGGTCAACGGTAAATCGTCAGCAAAGCGAAAAGCTAATACACCAGATTGCTGGCGGACTAGCACATCAATTGCGAAATAGCCTGACCGGTGCACGCATGGCGGTTGAATTGCATGTTCGACACTGTCAGTCAATGACGACCACGGAACAAAAACAAGACTTGCAAGTTGCGCTTAGCCAGCTCGACTCAACCGAAGACTACGTAAAGCGACTTCTGTTACTGGCTAAGGGAAGCCAGCAACAGGAGCAAGCAGCGAGGATTGGCGATTGCCTTGAGGGAATACGCTCAAGTTTGGCTTTGATTGCAAAACATCGACACTTGGATTTTGGCTGGAGAATGGTAGCAAACGTTTCGAGTGACTCAGTGGCGGACGGCCCAACTCTTGCCGCGGCAGTAAACAATTTGGTACTCAACGCTTTTGACGCGGGAACGGTCATTGTTGTTGAGTTGACAGAAATATCCCCCGGAAAATTGTGTATTGATGTGACCGATAATGGAGACGGACCACCTGCGTCACTTGCAAGCTCGATGTTTGATCCTTTTGTAACTTCGAAACCTGAGGGACTCGGCCTTGGTTTGCCACTTGTCCGTCGGGCTGTTGAGAAACTGGCGGGCGAATTAGAATGGAGTCGAACGGAGGGGAAGACACTTTTTCGAATCACCCTACAACTTCACACCCCGTTGTTGCAAGTATGAATCCAATACTCAAAGATACACCGAAACAGCCCAGAGTGCTGGTCGTGGACGATGAACCGTCGATCTGTTGGGGATTTCATCGGTTGCTCTCGGACGAAGGCTACTCTGTTTTGACTGCGTCGTCGGCGGAGGAAGGTCTGCGATTGGCTCGAGAGTATCCGTTTGATTTGGTGTTGCTGGATGTGCGACTTCCCGGGGAAGATGGCTTGAGTGCGCTGCCTCGATTCCGGGAAGCGACCAATCAAGCTCCCGTCATTGTGATGACGGCATTTGGAGATCTCGATACCGCTGTCAAAGCAGTGCGGCAGGGAGCGACCGACTACGTGACGAAGCCCTTTAAACTCGACGATGTTGCAAAAACGTGCAGAGAAACGATTCGATTATCTCCATTGCAATTGACCGATGACGATCGTAATCATGACAAAGAATCGTTGCCGCAGTCGTTGGTCGGACGATCTGCTGTTATGCAACGCGTTTTTAAACAGATTGCGATTGTCGCGGAAAGCGACGTTTCGGTACTCATCACAGGTGAGCTTGGTACCGAAAAAGAGTTGGTCGCTGAGGCAATCCATTCCAACAGTCCACGAAGCAAACAACCGTATCTCGCAATTGGCTCTGTCGCAGTGAGCGATTCGCTCGGAGAAAGTGAGTTGTTCGGTCATGTTCAAGGTGCGTTCACCGGCGCGTTGCGCGATTCTACCGGTTTGTTCGGACTGGCAGAAGGTGGCTCAATATTTTTGGATGAGATCGGCGAGTTAACTCTTTCGCTTCAGGCGAAACTCCTGCGTGTGTTGGAGCAGCGAAAGTACAGCCGCATTGGCGATGCGCATCCTATATCGTGCAACGTGCGAATTATTGCTGCAACCCATTTTGACTTGCCACTTGCAGTACAGGAGAAGAAGTTCCGCGAAGACTTGTTCTATCGCTTGTCTGTAGTGGAGATCCACTTGCCACCATTAAGAGAGCGTGCCGAAGATATTCCACTCTTATGCACGTATTTTCTGCGGGAACTCGGCTACCCTAAGCCAGAGAAAGTGATTGCGACCGATTTGATGACAGCATTGCAGGCACGTCCTTGGTGGGGTAACGTTCGCGAGCTTAGGAATGCCCTTCAAAGCGCGTCGGTGCATGTTCGTGGCCGCCAAATATGCCTTAGCGATCTTCCCGCTCCACAGCCCCTACGAAGTGATGAACTAGCTTCCATTATAGTTCCGACTTCCGAAGTGATTGAGCGTTGGCTCGAGGTCAAGCTTTCGAATACGGGTGTTGATTCAGAGAACCAAACTGACCTACTCGATAAATTCAGTTGCGAGATGGAACCTGCATTGTTACGAGCCGTACTCAAACGCACCGCAGGTAACCGAGCTGTCGCAGCCAATATTCTGGGTCTTCACCGAGGAACATTGCGCGCTCGCCTTAAAAAATACGGCATCGATCCAGCGGAGTAAACGATAGCGAGAACTGTTATATTCAGAGTCCAATTCGGTTTAGCTTCGACACTTTGCAAGGGGACCAGCGATGTATAAGCGTGTGACACGACGGGTATTTGGAATGGTTGCAGGAGCTGCTGTGGTTGACTCAACGAGCCGGGTTGGGCTAACTCAGGACGATTCGACTATTCCCAAGAGCGGGCCCGTGGAAGCCCCCTTTGAGCGTGATTACGAAGCACCTTCTTTCAAACCATCATGGAAGAAACCGCAGATCAATCGCCTGCTTGCACAGGACTTTGTTATCTACGCGCATTCCAATCTCGATATGGTAAAAAAGCTTCTCGATCGAGAGCCGGGACTTCTAAATGCGTCCGTCGATTGGGGTGGCGGAGATTGGGAGACCGCATTGGGTGGTGCATCGCATATGGGACGAAGCGATATCGTAGAGAACCTGCTCTCGCGAGGCGCTCGGATTGACATCTTCTGCGCCGCTATGTTGGGCCAGTTGGATGCGATTAAAGCGTTTTTGACATTGCAGCCGTCGCTAATCGACGCTCGAGGTCCACATGGATTCAGTCTTCATTTTCATGCGCAAGTCGGCGGCGACACTTCTGCCACAACGCTCGACTACCTGCAATCGATAAAGCAGATCGAACTGAAACCTAATCCGTTTCTGAACAAGAAGTGAACGTTGCCGCAATCGGGAAATAGGGCGTCACCAACCGGTGTGAAATGCTCCCGAGTTCAACTCGGGGGATTATTACCATCTCTTCTAAAACGGATGGTCAGAACCCTCGGCATGAAGCCGACGGCATGAACCAGGCACTAGTTTTGGGGTGCTTGCGGTTGTGGTGCTTGCGGTAACTGGCCGCCGCCAAACGGTCCACCATTACCGAAGCCTGGTATCTGCAAGTTTTGAAGATTAGGGAACTGTGGCAGATTTTGCTGAACGCCCTGTTGCATCTGTTGCATCCCTTGCTGCAACGGTCCAAGCTGCTGAGAAAGTGGTCCGAGTAACTTTCCAATTCCCTTGTCAATTTGTTTTTGCGCCGCACCCTGAAGCGCGGCCGTTGCAAGTTGTTGGCCGATCGATGCAAAACTTCTCAGATCCAATTGCGGTCGTTGTATGGTTCCGCGAACTGGTATTTGGATCTGTTGGCCCGCAAGCGATTGCAATAACGGTGTCTTATCTACCCATTCCTTCAAGATTGGGACCGCCGCGATCAGTTCCAGTTGGCCATCAATCCCGACGGAGCCTGAGGTGTTGATGAGAACATCTCCCGCTTGGATCTGCATGTTCTTGTGAGCGACGCGACCGTGTTGGACATCGAATCCGATCTGCTGTTCTGGCAGTTGAAGCCATGTGGTCTGCTGCCCTCCACCGTCGGTCGCACCCGCGCCCTTTCGCAATGCGCGAACCTGTTGCACCAATCCCAGCAACTGATCCGCTAACGGTCCCGGTCCGACATTCGCACCATGCACCTGCAATTGGCCTCTTATTGTTTGAGAGTTCAAATTCGATGGGACGATTGAGGCCTCTTCGATTTGCAAGCTCAAGTTGCCTTGAACGCTCGCTACATCCGCAAGAATCGGGGCAACATATTTCAGCCAGCCTTGGCACATTTGTCGTGTGATAGC
This sequence comes from Pirellula sp., assembly GCA_043757575.1. Lineage (GTDB taxonomy): Bacteria > Planctomycetota > Planctomycetia > Pirellulales > Pirellulaceae > JBKCUI01. The sequence continues at coordinate 30,205 of JAYVPE010000757.1, read as the reverse complement.
GACGTTGTCGATAACTTTTTCTGGGCTCTGGATAATGACGATGGGACTGCCAGCGATGTCGCCATTGAGATTCCATCGCAATTTACCTTGAGAGACCGGGATCTCGGCTCGCGATAGGAAGTGGCCGTTCTCAATCTTCAATGGAAAGTCGGCAGTTCCAATTTCGATACCCACGATACTGGCACTGTCCCAGCCGAGCTGCGATTTGGCTTGCAACGATTCTGCCCAATTGCCACTTTCGCTGGATGTCCAAGTGACCTCCACGGGTTGAGTTCTTTGTCCCTGAACGACCAAGAGATCCCCGGTCCACGGACGCAGTCGTTGTGCGACCCGAGCTGCGTCGTAGGTCATGTTGCCCTGCGAGACCAACATTGTCTTTTTTGCTTGGGTGGTCATATTCGTTTTGCCTGCGTAAGCGATCCACTCGGTCATGAGCTCCGCTTTCGGAATCTCTAGCTTGCCTGTACTGACTTCATAGCGACCATCTACTAGCAATTTTGCTTGCGGTTCCTCCCAAAGCACAGCAGTCGTATTGGATCGACTCGAGACGGTGTTGACGATTTGGCCTGATCCCGGATTCGGATTTGGAGAGGGAGTTTTTTGCAACACACGAATGTTTTTTGCGTCTGAAATTAACTGCCACGCAAGCTGTTGCGGATCTACTTGCCAGACGATCTGACCGGTGATATCCCCCTCAACAGAGATGTCGCTTGAGGAGCCTCCATTGGCTGTTTCAAATTGAACAGCCGACATCAATCGGGTTGGGTCAATGCGATAACCCGCTTGCCCTTGGCGGGCCAATTCGCGGTTCGGTACGGCTGCATCCTTGGCTTGCAAAGCAAACGACTCCGATTGAACAAGCAAGCTGTCGACCTGCAATCGTCCGACATTTTGCGAATCGATGCGGCCATTGAAATTTCCGACCAAGCGAGACTCTCGAAAAGTTGTTTCGCCACTCTTGACCACAAACGGTTCGGTTACGAAGTTGGCCTGCGTGACCTCCAGGTGAGCGGTGTCCAATGCTCCACGGGCTTCTAGTTCGCATTTGCCTCCCAGCATTACACCAGGATCAATGCCAGCAAAAAGTTGACCGCGACGCTGCCATCCTCCGAGATCTCCAACGAGTTTGAGTTGGATACCAGCGGGTGGCAGTTGAGTCATGCCGGGAACTGCGTTAACTAACGAAATGGGTTCCAAAATTTGAGCAGAGAGCAATTCACCGGTTGCTTGAAAGGTTGCCTGTCCACGATCGATCTGGATGATACGCCCTTGGTCGACCCTCGCCACCAAGTCGAAATCACCGTCCCATGCCGGTTCATCGAGTTGGCCATATTTGTTAACTATTTTCACTGGGGTCGTTTGAAGCTTGCCATTGGCGGTGAGTCGATTGCTGCCATCCTGTTTCCAAACAACTTTACACTCGGCTGAGCCGCTTAAGCTTTCAACTGGCAGTGCAAACCACTGCGAGAGACGTTGCTGCATCTTGGCCAGATCAAAACTTGCAGCAAGTTGTCCGTCCTGCAAATCTCCATTACCTTCAATCTTGCAAAACTCCGCAGTGCAATCTGCTTTGAAGCTGGGATGACCTTGGCTGTTGGTGGAAACGTCGACCGACACCTGAAGGGCTTGCTCCCACAGCATCGTTGTTCCCTGCACGTTTGCCTGAAGGCCACCCAATTGCATTCGATAGTTGCTGGTGGGCGGAGCTGCTCTATCTCCGATAAAGGGTGTTTTCTTTTGACTGGCGCTCACTGTAGCATTACCCGCGAGCAATTGTACCTGATCCTGCATCTGAACAAGGTCTGGTGCCACTTGAATCAATCGTGCCAAGTCCACGCTTCCCTGAACCTCGAGGTCAGCGTCGTTGATCCAAGGTTGAGTCACGGACGGTATCGTTGGCGGCCAAGGCATGTCAGCATTGCCAGCCAATGCACCGAAATCACATTGCAGCTTTGCGTCCTGAGTTAACATGCGATTCTGATTGAGCTGAACATTACCACTCAACTTGATCTGCTGGATACCCGCTCCTCGCTTGCCAAGCACAGCAGGAGCGATAATACGAAGCGCGTCAATTTGAGCCGTTTGTATCCTAGCTTGAATGTGGTTGTTGCTGCTCATTTCAATGTCGGCTTGAACCGTCGCAAGACCAAACAATCGGTCGATAGGAATCTCTGGAAGCCGACGTTTTACTAGACTGAACCACTGGAGTGGCAATCCGTTGGTTGAGATGTTCATTCTCATCGGGACTAAATTGTCTGATGCGTTGGCTGGCACCGCGTTGATGGAGTCTGCGATTGGCTGGGTTCGAATCGTGAATTGACCGCCCATGAGTGTTTCTCCCGGCAACGATGCAGTTTGCTGGACAAGTCCGACGAGGGTCATCGGAGGGATGGGTTGCTCTTTGGTTGGCAGTGGAATGTCGGCTTCGCTGACCCTAAAGTCCCATGACGTTAGATCGACACTGTCTCGAGCGTGAACGATCGCGTCCGCAATACGAATTCGCCCTGTTGGCAAACTCGAAGGAGTTGATGTGGTACCTGTTGATGCGGAGACTGAACTACTGGTGGTGAGAAACGGCTTGATTGCTTCCTCGATATTGGTTGTGCCGGGCTGCACGTCGACAACTGCCTCTGCACCTCGAAAAGTAATAGTCCCAAGGTTTTTGTAGTTGGTGGCGAGCCGAATAAGATTGAGTTCGGTCTCAATCTCGGTAACCTTTATCAACTCAGCACCCTTGTCGTCGATCAGACGAAGCCCGTGGATTTTTATCGAACTCAGCCATCCCCCTTCAATGCTCGTCAAGTCGATTCGCATCGGGGCTATGCCAGCGTTACGATTGATCGTGGAAACGACTAGGTCGCGGTTATGCAATGCAAAAGGAACTCCCACGCCAATCGTAGCGATGAAAAGGAGAAAGCCGCCAAGTAGAATGTGACGTTTCTTAAAGCGTTTGCGCCGGCCTGGTTTTGCGTATCCATGTTTGGCGTTGGTTTGCTGAGTCATTTTCCGAGTCGTCCTTCCATGGAGCTTTCGGTTTCAATGTCGAGAGCTATCAAAACATACTTACGTACAGCTATCGTTCTGGATTCTAGAGAACTAGGCCGCGCTAGGTCGAGAGCGAAATTTGCGGAAAGATGATATTGGGTCGTTGCGCTGCGGAAACCACCGAGCTGCTAACCTTTTCCGAATCTGCCATAAATCTCAGGTGTCATCAATGATCCCTTTCCTTCGGGCTCAAAAACAGGCCTGGTCGGTACAGGGTGAAAGCGAGGCCACGGTGGAGCGTTTGCCTCTTCTCTTTTTCTATGAATCCAGCATTGAATCGACGTTTTTGCCGCCGCGCACCGACTCCACTGATCCGATACCCACTGGGATGAACGCTGTTTGCAGTTGCTAGCCCAACCGGTGAGTTTGGCATCGTATAGCTTGCTTGCCAACGGGTCCTGGACTTCGTGCCGTTCATACAACGGAGAGTTTCCCCCTGGCTCAGCTAAGCCGGAATGAATAGCGTTGCAATTGGTGACCCTTGGCGATCCCGTTGGCGATGCATTTTGAATAGATATACAGCCGATGTTGGGAAGAAGCAGCATGAAAGGCACATAAAGCCAGGCCAGCTTAATAGGCTTGCTCCGTATTTTCATGCTGAATGCCACACTTCCTCTGCCTGACCAAGAACCCACTGTTTGCTAAAGTGACTAAGCGTTATCAGGTATCGTCCGGTCGGGGAGTGCAGGTTGAGCTAATTATTCTGATTACACAGGAAGGGTAATCCTGTGGATTGATGGCAAAAAAAAACCGCCGAGTGTTATTTACCACTCGGCGGTCTTGGTTTTGTTGCTTCGAGCAGATTATCGGCATGAGACCGAATGCTCTAGGCAGAGCAACGGAATTATGAAGGAGACTTTGTGGAAGTCTTCTTAGCAGCCTTTTTCTTGGCTACTTTCTTCTTGGTTGCAGCCTTCTTAGGTGCTGCTGTCTTCTTAGCAGCTTTCTTAGCTACCTTCTTCTTCGTTGCCCCAGCTTTTTTCTTGGCCACGGATATATCCTCCGAAAAGCGAAATTATTAGTCGCCGCACCGATCGATCATCAGAAGCAGTAGATGAACGATCTATGTCTAGCAACCGGTACTTTAAAACCCTTTGTCGAAACCGTTTGGTTGGTGACATCGTGTCATGTCCTCGACGAATCGAGCACCCAAACAAACCAATCTCTTCAAAGGAACAACATCCACTTCGACTATTTGTATAAAAGTCGAAAGTTAATGCAACATCTTTTCGACAATTTTTCCACATTAATGAAACCAATTTTCCACAACCGCATGTCGAATGATTGCGACGTTGGATCGCTTTTGTCGATCGATTATCGCAATTTTGTTTGATCGCAATTGGCTCGATGAAGCATGTCGTTCGAAGCCAAATTATGTCACGCATTTTTATCGATGGAACGACGCACTGCATCGATCATCATCGCATACCATGCGTGCCTCGTGCGATTAAAAACATCGTCACGCAATCGATCGCGAATTCGAAAAACCCAACAAATTTATTGTTGTCTCGCAATCACACGCGCGTCCATGCGTTCATTGATCGCGTTCTTATCAAGCCACGAATGAAGTTAGGTACCATGTCCCGCTCAACCCTTAATTCGTAATCGTTGATCGTTGCATCAACGAGAAAAAAAAGTGCCTTATCGCGTCAAATAAAACACCATCTGCGATCGTTGTTGTCTCGATGCCTACAGGTCGAAAAATCGATCGCGCAGAGGCGAAAAAAAATTTGAAATTTTTTTTGAGTTATTACCAATTTCGAGGTCCAACACCGCTTTGCAGGGCCTGAATGTTGTTCATCACCATCGATGCAAGGAACATTGCGTTCAATAACATGCCGTGTGTAACAAACCAATATGCGATAACAACTCCAACGACTGCGCTGAGCACATGCGCCTCCATCAGTCCGCTGTTGCGCCGAAAAATTCCGATGACATGCTGAGCGATCTGACCGCCGTCGAGTGGATAGATGGGTAGCAGATTGATGAGCGCCCACCAGATACTTGCAGTCACCATAAATCGAATCGAAGCGTAGACTGCAGGATTTGGTGGAGTGCTGACGTCCAACTGCAGATATTCCGCTAACCACTTGAATTCAGAAACGTAGACACCACAGAAAATGGCCACAATCCCGACAAAAGCAGCCAGCAGCAACTGTATGGCTGGGCCTGCGGCAGAAATAATGATCTGATCGAAGTGACTTAGCGTTTTTCTTCGTCCATTTCGCCCCCAAATCATCCCTTCGCCAGGAATTGCTAGACCACCCATCTGGTACAGAACAATATTGCATCGGATGCCGAAATATCGAAACGCTAAGGCATGACCGAGTTCGTGAACCAAGATCGATACCAACGTCACCCCCACCCAGATCGCAAGCACAACTCCAAGATTGATCGGCGTATTCCGACTCGCAAAGGTCGCTTGAAGCGACATTGCAGAGCTATATCCCAGTGCAGCACTCACTGCCCAAAAAAGCCATGACACCCGAACGGGAAAGCCGAAGATCTGAAAACGCCAGTCGTATTGGCTCGATTGAGGTTCACTAAGTAACATTCTGCCCCGATCCTATCTCTTTTTCCAAAGACTCACTCAAGAGGTTAGCCACATACTGGAGAGTGTCCTCATCCACGTTCAATGGTGGAAGGATCGCAACTCGGTCCCGATGAGCACCAGTCAAATGTACCAGCAGCCCTTGCTCTCGTAACTGGCAAACCCATCGCCACGTGATATCGACAGATTCATTTCCCAAAGTAGACAGATCGATCACCGTGCACATCCCTCGACCGTCTACAGCACACCGGTTCGGCAAACTTTGTTGCAGTAACTTTCGAAAACGATCCCCCGCAACTCGAACGTGTTCCAAAAAAATTGCATCATTCAACATCAATAGGACTTCGATCGCTATTCTGCAGGCCAACGGATTCGCTGCAAACGTCTCTGACTCAATCCCTTGTCCTAATTGATCCATCCGGTTTGCGTCCCCGATCACTGCTGAAATGGGTGCAATGCCACCGCTTAAGGATTTGCCAAAGACGATCAAGTCTGGAATCCAACCTTGGGCATGCGACGCAACCATGGAACCAAGCCGTCCAAGCCCCATTTGTATTTCGTCACTGATAACCAGCAGACCATGCTCACGTACCAAGCGAACAAGTCTTCGGTAATACTCCCCTGAGGCAAAATAATATCCGCGAGCTCCAATGGCGGGCTCCATGATCATCGCAGAAGTCATTCGACCATGTTTTTCGAGCCAAACTTGAGCGGCAGAGATACTCGCATCGCATTCCGCACAATGTCCGTCGCATTGTGATCCACAGCGTGGATAGGGAATAACACCGTCGACTTCCAGTCGACCTCGATGCGAGTGCGAAACACCCAACAACGCTGAACTACGCTGCGTGTCACTGATATGCGATGTGGCCAATGAGCGTCCGTGAAAGCTCAAATCGAATCGCATCAAGCCACCGGGCCGATTCGCATTTGCAACTTTCCAAGCGACCTCAACGCCTCGTGCCCCAGTCGAGCTAAGCCATACCTTGAGATTCGTGTCACAGGGTCCCAATTCCGACACCATAACCGCTAAAGACTGTTCCAGCTCCGCCCGCCAACGACTATTGCCACCGGTACAAAACGTCAACTGCTGTAGCTGTTCTTGTGCGACAGCGATCAAGCGAGGGTGAGCATGTCCGAGATTCAGCGCTGAATAGCCACCAATAAAGTCGAGATATGCCCGACCGGTGGCATCCCAAACGTAATGCCCAGATCCGCGATGGAATACTAAATTCGCGTGAGGATCGTGCGAACGACCGGTACCGACAGGACGATAGAAATTGGACACAAATCTATTCGGTCCATTGGGAGGATTGCGTGGCGCGAACTTTTTCCATCAAGGCGGGGATAATTTCGCTGGGAACAAACCGATCCAGCGAGCGGCCACGGCCAAGACTAGCGATCTGTTTGATCAACGTGCTCGAAACATGCGCATACACCTCATCCGCCATCAAAAAAACCGTTTCTATTTCGGTATCCAACTGGCGATTGGCCATCATCATAGTGAACTCCGCTGCGATGTCAGTTAGTGGCCTGACTCCACGCACCATGACCCTCGCTCCACTGTTTCGCACAAAGTCGACGGCCAAGCCATCAAATCTTTCGACTGTCACATGCGGCAAATGACGTGTAACGCGTCGCAGCAAATCAATACGCTCGTCAGTCGAAAACAACGACTGCTTGGCCGAGTTCATCCCAACACCAATCACCAGTGAGGAATATAGCCGTGCGCTACGCTCAATAATGTCCAAATGACCAAGCGTAACCGGGTCAAAGGAACCAGTGTAGACGGCTTTGTTGGCACTAAGTTCGGCAGGCATGGTTCGCATCACCCTAGGAAAACTGGGACAACGTTTCTTTTTTGCTAAAACTCAAAAATGCAAAGAGGTAAAAAAAGAACATAGTCAGACCCATGAGAATTGCGATACCGATCGCAATATACATGCCTATTTCAATAAACAATCCGAAATCTGGGGCGTTCGCCGGTTGCGCCGGCATTTGCTTCATCGTTTGTTCAATCGTCGGACCAATCGAGAAATAATTTACGATACAACCGTAAGCAGTTTCAAGAATCTTAAAGATCAACATGAATCCCGAAACACAACGGATAAGATTCGCGCCAAGCCGTTTTTGCTTTAGTCCCAAAACGCCACCTGCAATTTGGCAAACCGATACGACGAAATTGATGAATCCAACCAATATCGCTAGGGCCATCGCTCCTGGGAAAATTTTCATTGGGTTGAACTGCTTTTCATCCATCGACAGAATGAATACCATTCCGGCAATAATTTGGAGCGTCTGAAGAAGTCCCAGGGCACCCAGGACGATAAAAAAGATGCAAACGACTTTTACAAACCCCTTAAGTGGACCTTGGATTCCGACATGTCCCCGATCATCGGCCAAAGTGGGTGTGTAGGGATTGTAAGCTGAGTCCATACTCATGAAAGAATTTCCTGGGTTTCAAATTGTTGTTTTGCACAGTCCCTACCAAACGAACGACGACTTATTGGTTATTGTAAGCATGTTCTGGATTGACAGTGCGGCAGGTCGTGGGATTGGTCCAACGGCTGCATGATCGAAGTGCGCGTACTTCTTGGAAACCGGCCTTAAATCGCGAAAAGGAGTGCCTAACCTGGAATCTTTGGGTGTTTCTGTCAACAAATCCAGTCGTCCTGGCCTCATCGGGTAGCTTTTTGAATAAAAACAAAACGTCGGGAACTTGCCCCATGACAGTCGAAAAAGTTCAACTATACTAGCCCTCGGCAAGCTGAGTTGTTTTGACAACCGTTGATTGCCCATTTCCGGACAAAGAATCCCTGTTGAGGACGATTTCCAAAGCTTGATTCTTTTCCCGAGTCACGATGCGTCATTTTTTTGAGCACGATATCCTTTTACAGCAGCCACCCAGACACTGGGACCATCCCTGAAGAGCACCGAGGAACTTGATGCCCAGATTGTTGTGTTTAGGCGGTCTTGTGGTCGCTGGATTAGTATTCCTACTCTTTTTGCTCGACTTCGTCATGACTATGGCAGGGATGGGTGCGATTTTTCGTTATCCAAGCCTCTTAATGGATATCACGTTCATGCTATGCTCTGCGATACTCGGCTATCTATCGTGGATGTCGCTGAAGGAACTCAGATAACAAAACGGTTCATTTAACGCTGCACAACTCGTAAAGAAGCCATAGCGATTCGGCTTCTGCGCAAAGACCACCATGCGATTCGACCCTGAAGCTTGGTCACTCGATCGATCAACATTTGGAACATTGACCACTGTATTGGTGAGGCCGGCCAAAACTGAACCGTCCAGTCTCGTAGTGATGTGCCACGGATTTGGCGCACCAGGCTCAGACCTCGTTGGGCTATTCGAGGACATTCTCTACCATCTACCGGATGATGCTCCTAAACCAGCATTCCTGTTTCCAGAAGCGCCGATCGATCTGGAAGACGAGGGAATGTTCGGTGCACGTGCATGGTGGCGACTCAATATGGCCCAGTTGATGCAAATGTCGGCCACGAACTCCTTTGACAAAATGCGTGACGCGGTCCCAGATGGCATCGATGAAGCTCGAGAGAAGCTCTGCAATTGCATCCGGCAATGCCGAGAGAAGCATCAATGGACCAACATGCCGATCGTGCTAGGCGGCTTCTCTCAAGGAGCCATGCTGACCGTCGACACAGCATTGCGAGGCACAGTCGGCCCAATCGTCGGCTTGATGGTTTTCTCCGGAGCACTCCTCTGCGAATCGCTGTGGCGCCAAGCCGCTCTTGCCAAACCGCTTTCAATACCGATAGTCCAAAGCCATGGTCTAGTGGACCCAATCCTTCCGATCTCAACCGGGCGATGGCTTCATTCGTTTTTGCTTGATGCTGGATGTGTCGGACAACTCACAGAATTCAACGGCCCTCACACGATCCCGAGCGAAGCGTTGGAGAGTGCTGCCAAACTCTTGGTAGCAATCTCGATACAACTCGACAAACCGTTGGGTTGACATAAAAAAAAGCGTAGCCGTCTTACCATTCAAAAGGAGGGTAAGTGATATGGCGGTATCTCCACAACAAAGGAGTCTCCATTGTTTACCAATGTCGAAATAGCAACTGCCTTTGAAGAGATGGCGGACCTACTCGAACTGTCAGGCGAAAACGCTTTTCGTATTCGAGCGTATCGAAACGGTGCTAAGGCCATTCGAGATTTGAGCGAATCGGTGGCGGATCTAATTAACGCGGGGACCGATCTAACCACAATTGAAGGCATCGGTTCTACCTTGGCCGAAAAATCTGCGGTGCTCGTCAAGAGCGGAAATCTGCCGCAGCTAGACAAGCTGAGAAAAGAAGTTCCACCTACACTTCGCGACATCATGCAAGTGCCGGGCGTCGGTGCGAAGAAGGCCATGAAAATGTTTCAGGAGTTGCAGGTTGTCGACTTGGCAAGTCTGCGAGCGGCCTGCCAAGCCGGACTGGTCGCTTCGTTGAAAGGTTTCGGCGTTAAAACGCAGCAGTCGATCCTACAAAACATGCAAATCGCAGAAAAGGCCGCTCAGCGTTTAACGATTGATCAAGCAGACTTTTTGGTGGAACGCTTGCAAAACCACATGAAGAATTGCACCGCAGTGCAGCGACTTGATTTTGCAGGCAGCTATCGTCGTGGCAAAGAGACAATTGGCGATCTTGATATTCTCGTTATCAGCGACGATAACGCGTCGGTCATGGACCATTTCGCATCCTTCGCGTCCATTCAAGAGACCATCGCACGCGGCGACACGAAAATGAGTGTCCGCGTGGCCAATTCCTTCCAAGTCGACTTGCGGGTCGTCGCAGAAAAGTCTTGGGGCGCGGCTCTTCTGTATTTTACAGGGAGCAAGGAACATAACATTCATCTTCGAGGTCTCGCCAAAGCGAATGGAATGAAGATCAACGAGTACGGTGTCTTTGATGCAAACGTCGAGACGAAAGTGCTCGCTGGCGCAGACGAAGAGTCGATCTACGCGTTGGTAGGAATGCCGTGGGTACCACCCGAGTTGCGCGAGGATCGAGGCGAATTCGAAGCGTCTATTCAGCGTCGATTTAAAAGACTAATTCAACTGTCGAATATATGTGGCGATTTGCACATGCATACTTTGGCAACAGACGGCGAAAATACAATTGAGGAAATGGCCGAGGCCGCTAAAGCACGCGGGCTGCAGTACATTGCAATTACCGATCACTCCAAACGAGTCAGTATGGCTCGCGGACTGGACGAATCGAGGCTGCTAAAACAGTGGGAAGAGATCGATGTCATCAACGGCAATTCAGATGGCAATTTCCTGATTCTCAAAGGGGTGGAGTGCGATATCTTAGAAGACGGACGGATGGATATTGCCGACGAGTGTTTGGAGCAGGCCGATTGGGTGACAGCTAGTATCCACTATGGTCAACGCCAACCGCGAGAGCAAATCACCAATCGGATTCTGGGAGCGCTCGAAAATCCGCATGTCCATGCCATTTCTCACCCGACTGGCCGGCTCATTTCGAGACGAGAACCTTACGATGTGGATTTATCGGCGGTGATTGACTCCGCTAAGACTCACGGAAAATATCTGGAACTCAACGCGCATCCCTCGCGTTTAGACTTGAACGACATCAACACCGCAGCGGCCATCGCAGCCGGCGTTATGATCGTGATCAATACCGACGCTCACAGCATTTCCAACTTAGACCTGATGAAATACGGCATCACGCAAGCGAAAAGAGCGGGTGTGGTTCCCGAAAATGTTTTAAACTCATTGCCCCTTGTTGATCTTAAGAGAAGACTAGGAATCGGTATGAACCAGATGGGCACTGGACAAGCACTTATTTCAAGAAAAAAGTTCAACTAAATAGTCAAAGGCTCGCTGGTAAATTACCGGCTCTTTGCTCGCTCTGGGACCGGCGACGTTGAGAGTTCGTACATGGTGGTGAACCAACCATTCTCGTACCCGTTCCAAGCGACCTGGATGAGTCAATCGAATCTTTAGACAGGGTTTGCCTAGAGTCTCTGCGTGTCGAAACGTCTTGAATGTTCCCCCCTCAAGACTCGAGCCGTAAAGTATCAAAGTTGCATCCGAATCGATCACGTTGCGTTTCGTTCGATCGGAATACTTCGGTGACGGATGCTCCCGTAGATGGTAGAAATCAGGGATGGGACCATCCTCAGCAATTCTTCCGAGAGGGCACCAACCGCCATGTGCAATCCCAATCGCGATCGCCGCGTCAAGGGCCGCTCGATCTACGCCCGTTTGACCGCCCGACACAATTCGGTCGACAAGCCACGGACGCTTCGGCTCAGTCGGTGCTGCGGCCTCGAGTTTGGTTCTTCGTTTAGGGGACGAGTTGCTGATGATAGTTTGCTCGCAAGAAAGCCATATGGAACCCGGTTGAACCGAAAACGCTGGTTGTAATGATTTTTCCTCGCGATCCCTCTCGGCAAGAGGCAGCGATTATCTATTTCTCGACGCTTGAGTGCAAGTTGAGGTCTATGTTTCTTTGGATCCTCTCAAGGCTCTTGGTCTCGCACATCCGAAGAAGAGCAATGAAGATCTATTCTTGGCTCTAACCCTGACAAGCACTCCATTGAACCAGCGTTCCAAAACAATGAGTCAAGTTGAAGTAAACGAATTTTACAAATCAAGGTCTCGTATCTTGTTGCCCGCTCGCGTTACTTCTTGCCTGGTTTGTTGCTTTTTGTTTTTTTTCTCCGCCGCGTTAGGAATGACTAGACCATCCTCCGGGAAGTCAGATCCACGTGACCAACAGTGGAAATTGGCGATTGATCCTCACAAAGTGATCGGCGTCCAAGGTTGTGAAAAGTGCCATTTAGCCGAGATTCAAACCTGGAAACGAACACCCCACAACGATACTTTCCTGACCCTGCATCGTAAACCCGAAGCACAAAAGATCGCGGACAAACTCGGAATTGCCAATTTTAAAAGCGATTCCAATTGCATCCAGTGCCACTACACTATGGGTCAAGTTGAGAATCGACTGGAGGCGATTGCTGGCGTCTCCTGCGAATCATGCCACGGTGCTGCCAAGGATTGGGTCGCCGTCCATAACGACTACGGTGGACCTAACGTGACGCAATCGCAGGAGTCTCCAGACCATCGCAACGTTCGACTCACAGCCAGCATTCAGCTTGGTATGCGAAACCCCGTCAATGTGTATCTCGTCGCGCAAAGTTGTTACCGATGCCATACTGTTCCGGACGAAAAATTAGTCAATATCGGCGGGCACATTGCCGGTAGCCTTGATTTCGAGTTGGTTAGCTGGTCGCAAGGAACGGTTCGTCACAACTTCGTTCGAACCGACGGTAAGACAAACGCAGAAGAAACCCCAGCTCGATTGCGTACCCTATTCGTGGCTGGCATGATTGCTGACCTAGAGTTCAGCTTACGAGCTACCTCGCAGGCGACCGAAAAGTCAACCTTTGGCTTCACTTCTGCCCAGCGAACAGCTCGTTCGATTGAACGCCTAAAATCGGCTCAGGCCAAACTCAATCATCCTATCCTCGCCGAAACTATCAACGTAGCCGAATCCGTCGCTCTCAAACTCAATAATCGGGAACAGCTCGAACAAGCAGCCAACAAGATCAACGAAATGGGTATTCGCTTCGGAGCTACGGTCACAGGAGAAGAGTTGGTGGCAATCGATTCCTTTGTCCCATCGAAGAACAAATGGAAGTAGCCTCAACAAATCAGGTAACCCATTTCGTTGCACGTGAGCCGACGACGCTAGCCACGGGTGTTGCGATTCATGAGTTTGCAACAAAAGCAGACAATAGCGAGTATGGGTTGCCTAGAAAGGCGTGCCGTATTCGAAACAGTAGCTTTGAATGCGATTCGTCTGCTATGGACGCGATTCTTGGCCTTCGTCCCAACGGTAATTTTCTTCTTCGAGTTGATAACGCAGGATTGCCTCGCCCATCGCATTTATACAATCTGGATACTCAAGTCTACGCTCCCATCGAATTGGTTCTAGCGGATAATAATCAAAGCGACGGCTGTTCGAATCCGAGAGTTCTGAGCCTGGAACAGGACCCAGAGTTTAAGCGCGAGCGATTGTTACGCCTGCTCGATCAACAGCAAGCATGGTATGATGCCGAGCAACGAGTTGCATTAGCAGCCGAACAACTCTTGACACTGTGCGAGCATCATCAGCAACAATGGCTCCTTCCGAACCAGCAAATCCAAACAACGTCTCCGACAAATCGAACTTAGAAGCGGCGTTTCCACCGATTCAACGCGTGTTAATCATTGGAGCCGGTTGGACCGGTCGGCAGATCGCCGGTCAAATGGTCGCGTTCGGCCTCGATGTAACGCTCGTTGATAACAATTCACAAGCACTGGACGTTTCAAGAGCCTGGATCCTGGACCAGCGGGAATCGTTTTTTGAACAGGGTTACTGGCCTGACGTGAGTCACGAGCAACTTGCCAGCCGCATCCATACCGCTACTGGCATCAATGCCGTCGCTGGAGAATTCGACTTAGTCCTGGAGTCGGTGAGTGAACAGTTCTCGCTCAAACGACGCATTATCAAGGCCTACTCCGAGCGTTTTCAGTCTCCCACAATTATTGCATCGAATAGTTCGTACTTTACTCCTTCGATGATGCAGCCGCACGTTCTTTCACCGGAGCGGTTTGCGAACTTCCATTTCCATGTTCCGATCTGGCGTGCCACACTGGTTGATATTGCGTCTGGACCGATGACGGAAGACACAACGGTCCAACGCCTAGTGGTTTTGGCCATTCGAATTGGTCAATCACCGCTGGTGCAGCGGATTGAGAATCCAGGCTATGTATTTAATTGGATGTTGAAGGCATTGCTTCAATCGGCGTTGCAGTTGGTCGATCGCAAAGTCGCACAACCAGCAGATATCGACATGGCTTGGAAAATAGTAACCGGAATGCCTATTGGACCATTTGGAATCATGGATCAAATCGGTGTCGATTTGATCCACCAAACTATGTCACACGCGAGGTTCGTCGATGGCGACGAAGAGTGGCAGCCGCTGGTAGACATTTTGCAACCTTACGTCGACAGTAATCGTCTAGGTGTAAAAACGGGCCAAGGGTTCTTTGATTATTGATCTCGTCAACACGACGCAATGAGGGTACTGCAGGATGCGAAAGGGATGCTTCTTTTCGCTGATCTCCTCGGATCGCTCGATCTCGGCTGGAAAGCCCGCACGCAGAAGGAACCAGCGCTGATGACCGGCCTAGTGCCGTTGCTCAAAAAGCGTGCTCCGGGTCGGGACATCTCAGGCCTGCGAGCGTATGAAGAATAATCGTTTAACCGTCAGCCGAAGGCGTTCGCGAATAGGAATTGCAAACCCAGAGGCTATAGGACAGACAAGTACGCCTACGGCTAACTGTTAAACGAAAAGAAATCATGGCAAAGAAACGAGACTCAATCAAGAAATTCGACACCTCCATCTCTGGTCGTCATGGGCCTAGCACAGCAGCCGAGGGTGAGGAGAAAAACGACGGACGCTTGACGCCCAAACTGCGGTTCCCGGAGTTTCGCGGAAAGTCGAGATGGGATGCGCATACTCTCGGAAAGATTGCCACTATTCATAAAGGAAAGGGCATCTCAAAGGCTCAATTAGACTCGAGGGGCAACCGTCCTTGCATCCGTTATGGTGAGCTATACTCGCGATACGGCGAAGTGATTGACGCAGTACACTCGAAGACGAGTATGCCGGTCCCTGAGTTGTTCCTAAGACTTAGCTGTGCCAATGATGTGATCATACCCGCTTCGGGAGAAACGAAGCTGGAATCGCTGCAGGATCACAAGCAAGGGCTGTTGCAGCAACTCTTTCCATCAACGGAGGAATCTGCTTCTCCTGTCTAATGGCGTGTGGAAACTGGCCATTCTAAACGGACTGGGAAGTTGGAAGTGGGGTTCACGATCTAAGAGCATCTTGTTATGCTTCTCTCTCTACTAATTCGCGATACATTGGGCTAAAGGAAGGTGCTACTATGAATCGACTTCAACTGGCGACGCTGCTGTCTTGGGCAGGCGATGATGGTGTACCAGGACGTAAGCGGTTGCAAAAAGTGGTGTTCTTTTTACAGCACGCAGGATGCCCGCTTGACTGTCACTTTACCCTCCATCACTTTGGACCGTATTCTCGCGATGTAGCGGACCTCTGTGACGAAATGGTGGCTGCGGGCTTAATCGAAGAGGACGACGGACCAGAAACGGGATTAAAGCAATACAAATATGCTCTCAAGCCGCAGACACGAGAGATGCTTAAGCAAGCATCAGACGAACGGATGACGCAGTTTCAAGAACAGGGAGCAAAACTGATCAACCAAAAGCTCTGGTCATTAGAGCTGGGTTCTACGATCCTCTACTTCCATCGGCAACTAGAGGACTGGAATGTCGCGATGAGCAAAGCTTGCGAATTCAAAAATGTGGGTGTCGAAAGTGAACAAAGTCGCGAGGCACTTAGTTTAGCCCAACTGTTTTCATCTGCGATCGCAAATTAGTATTCGGAGGCAGCGGTGACCGACAAAGTCTTTCGTGATCCGCTGTACAATTACATCGCGTTTGACCGAACACGCGATGGATGGTTGATCGACTTGTTGAATTGTCCCGAGGTGCAACGGCTTCGGCGGATTCATCAATTGGGAGTGAGTAACTTCACATATCCGGGTGCCGACCATAACCGATTCGCTCACAGTCTCGGCGTGACTCACCTGATGAAATTGGTCCTGGAGCACCTCGAAAGAGTGAGTGACGCCGAGAAAATTCGGAATGCTCGTCAGGCCCTGTTGGCGACCGCTTTGCTTCACGACGTTGGGCACGGTCCCTTTTCGCATGTTTTCGAGCCATGCCTGGGGATCGACCATGAGAAATGGTCAATCGCGATCATACTCGATGAGTCCTCGCGGGTTAACCAAGTTCTCAAGCGTCAGAACGCCTACCTACCAAGCCATGTCGCCGATCTGATTGATTCAGATAATACGTCACATCCTGCATGGCAACGCGCACTTATGTCAAGTCAGCTCGACGTTGATCGGCTGGACTATCTTCGCCGGGACAGCATGTTTACCGGCTCAGGCTACGGGCACTTTGACTGGCAGCGGTTACTGACGACAATCGAGTTCTACGATGGCGAGACCGATATTGTTTGGCCAGCCAAGTCTGCTCTTGCCATCGAAGAGTATATCTTCTCACGCTATTACATGTATCAGAATGTTTACTTGCACAAGACCACTCGCGGCTTCGAGCAACTGTTGCAAGCGATGTGGAAGCGCGCAAAAAAGCTCAATCTGGAAGGAACGGACATCAATTTAAATCCGGTACTCGATCAATTCTGGAGGATCGAGCGACCCGAGCCAGGCAAGCTCGGTGCGTCCGATTATCTTAGACTGGAAGAATTCACTATGCTGGAGCAAATCCAGCGTTGGACCCAACACTCTGATAAGCCACTTGCCGATTGTGCGAGACGGTTTCTTGAACGAGACGGATTGGCGATGGTTAATGCTCCACCGCCAGTCAACCCGCTAACGACGGATGATTTCGGGGAATGGGAGCCAGGTTTACACAAACTCTTAATTAGCAAGGGGTACGGCGAACCTGAAATGTACTGCTTGGCGGACCGCGTTAAAGGCAAGTACCTTCAGCCATACCGGGAGGAGAAGGATCCCGATAGTCAGTCAGCGGTGAATACTATCCGCGTAATGGTCGAAGGAAAGCCGTTAGCAATTGGGGAGTACTTACCACGACTCAAAGCAGTTATTGCACCGCCTGTCGATCGGATCAGCTACTACGTACCCAAAGAAATCAGAGCTGAAGCGATTGCGCTGCGTAAGCGATTAACAGACTCAACAAATCAAGCGTAAGAAGAAATGCTATTGGAACAGAATGACCGACAACGACCAAAAACAACTTGGCAAAATCCTATGGAACATCGCCGATCAACTCCGCGGAGCAATGAACGCGGATGACTTCCGCGATTACATGCTATCGTTCCTGTTCTTGCGTTATCTGTCGGACAACTACCACTCGGCGGCTAAGAAGGAACTGGGCCTGCCACCGCTGCCTTGACAAGCATTCTCCGAACGCGATGCCTCGGCCTGTTTATTGAACGCCACTGCCTGCCCACGACAACGATCGATATCAGACCGAGATATTTCCTGCTCGGCTCTGAGAGCTGGTACAGCCCGACAATGCCAAAACTAATCCAAGGGACAAAAGCAAGCATTGGTAAAAACGCGGGAATCGCTTTTGGATCGGGTGGTCTTCGGCCTACAGTGCCGGGCTGAGCAAATTGATTGTCGCTTGGCGTATATCCGATTGTCGCATCAATGACTCGCCAACTAGCATGGCCTGAATGTTGGCGAGATGGATTTTTTCGACATCTGCGGCCGTAAAAATACCGCTTTCCGCAACAACCGTCACGTCGGATGGAATCTGTTTCCGCAACTGAATCACGTGATCTAACTCAACCGCAAAAGTGTGCAAGTCGCGATTGTTTACTCCGACTAGCTTGGTTCCGGTCGCAAGTACTCTCTCTAAATGAATGGGATGGTACAACTCGATTAATGCAGTCATTCCTAACCCCTGTACCAAATCATAGAGGCGTTGTAATTCGTCCCCTTCGAGACACTCGGCTATCAACAAGACCGCGTCAGCGCCAGCAACTCTGGCCTCGTAAACTTGGTACTCGTCCAAAATAAAGTCTTTGCGCAATACTGGAATTGCCACGGCGCTTCGGATCGAGGTCAAATAATCTAACCGTCCTTGAAAGAAGGGCTCATCGGTCAAAACACTGATCGCAGCAGCTCCACCGGACTCGTATGCCAACGCGATATCGGTCGGATCGAATTGAGGGCGAATCATTCCTTTGGAAGGGCTCGCCCGTTTCACTTCGGCGATTAAGCGGACGTAGTTATGGCCCTGCAAGGCATGCAAGAAATCCCGAACTTCAGGACCATGCTTAGCCCCTTCGATCAACGACTGCAGATCACGGCGCGCTTTGGCGAACGCAATCTCTTCTCGCTTGTTTGCTACTATTCGGTCTAGGACGGTTGGCATACTTCGGTACCATTAAGCAAGGTCGGAATCAAAAATGCGGACCTGTTTCCAGTTCGGCTTCTGCTCTGCAATGAACTCAAGATGCCTGGGTGCAACCTGATATAGATCGTGAGAATCTCGACGATCGAACACGACATTGAGCGTAACGTGATAGCCGCGATCGTTGACGGGTCTTGTTAGCTCTTGGTTCAACGTGCCTACTGAGAAGTAAACAACGCCTGGATGATCGTCGAGATACGTTTTGCATGCATTGACCAACTCCGAAATCTTGGGAGCCGAATCATCATGGAGCGTGAAATAGACCATGTGCGAAAGTTGGGGCATTCGTTTTTGCTTTTTTGTTCGTGTGAGAGCGTGGGAATTGCAGGCATATTACTACCCATAGAAGTTATTGGAGGCAGAGGATTCTAGCAAGCCAGCCAACGGGCTTAAGAATGCAGGCAAATCATTCTGTAGGAATTTTCGTTGTAGACGGAAAAACCCGCAAGTCTTAACACCCCCTCAGCCGAAAACTCAATTGTTCGACGAGTCATCGTCTCCGACACGAGAAGGGTTTATATCGATGTCCTGCAAGCGTTTCCAACGAATTACCTGTTTATTTTTACTAGCTACGGTTGGCGCGCAGACTGGCTGTGTCAATCTGGCCAACGTCTCAATGGGGCCACTAGGTTTTCCCATTCCGATTAGCCCCTATTTCCAAGACAACGAGGAAATCCAATTCCACGTTCACGAGCGATACGCCCGTGTGCCGATCATGGGTCCGTTGACTGCGGGAGGCCCCGTTGCGGCAATCGATCCGCCCAGTGACGACGAAGTCATTCATGCTCTCGAAAAGGCTCGGCCTGTTCGTGGTGGCTTTCCATTGTTATATGAAAAGCAGCGCAACCGAGTTCGCATCGTCAAGGAAAAAATGGCGGACTACATCGATGATCCACGGTTCATTCCGCTCATCGGATTTGCCCAGTTGCACCATGCACACTACAAATGCACAGTCTACTTCGAGGAACGTACCATTAACGGTTGGCCTGTTCCATATACACTTGAAGACAAAGAGACTGTTGAAGTCATCTACATCGACCATAACCACTTCCATATGGTTGGCGATCCTGACACAGGTGCCTCGAGCCCTTATTAAAGGACCGAATCGAGACCGTAGCCGAAATCTATCTGCGGGTGGCTTAACGAACGGAAAAGGGCGTCACGCTTTTGCGAGACGCCCTTTTTTTATTGTCTAAATCGTGAAGTGAAAGGATTCTTAACGACGACCGCCGCCACCACCACCGCCACTTCGGCCTCGACCGCCGCCGCCGCCGCTGCTTCGACCGCCTCCTCCACCACCACCACTGCTTCGACCACGGAATCCGCCACCGCCACCGCCACCGCTTGGACGGCCACGACCACCGCCGCCGCCAGACGAAGTTCGTTCGGGACGCTCTCCACCGCGTTCTTCAAAGGGACGATCTGGGTCGATTTCGCCATCTTCGTTCGGGCCATCGCCACCCTCAGCGCCTTCGGCACTTGCGAATTCATCTTCGATACCAAGCTCTTCTAATGCGCGACGACGCGAAAGTTTGACGCGATCATGATCGTCAATATCGATGACGATCACTTTCATCGTATCGCCAACTTTGCAAACAGCGTCCACACTCGGAACGTAGCCGCTGGAGAGTTCGCTGATGTGACAAAGGCCATCTTTTCCAGGCAGGATCTCTACGAACGCACCGAAATCGCGAACGCTTGAGACGGTACCGTCGTAGATCTTGCCGATCTGGACAGTAGCAGTGCACGCTTCAACACGAGCGAGAGCAGTTCGTGCGGAATCGGCATCTCCACTGGAGACGGTGACGTTGCCTTCATCATCGACATCAATGTTAGCGCCGGTATCTTCTTGGATTGAACGAATGTTCTTTCCACCAGGACCGATTAGAGCACCAATCTTTTCTGGATCGATCTTCGTTCGCAAGAGTCGTGGAGCGTAGCGACTGATTTCGGTGCGAGGACGAGGCATGCAGGTAAGCATCTTTCGCAGGATTTCCATCCTGGCTTCTTTCGCTTGTTTCAATGAAGCTCGAATGATTTCTTCGCTGATTCCATCAATCTTGAGATCGAGCTGGATTCCAGTGATTCCGTTTTGAGTACCCGAAATCTTGAAGTCCATGTCGCCATGGTGATCTTCGTCTCCGAGGATATCTGTTAGCAAAACGTAGGAATCCTTTTCACGGACCAATCCGATGCTGATTCCCGCTACGGGATTCGTGATAGGAACTCCTGCTGCCATCAGCGCCAAGCATCCGCCGCAAACGCTGGCCATCGACGACGAACCATTGCTTTCGAGAATGTCGCTGATCAGACGAATGGTGTATGGGAAATCATCTGGATCTGGCAAAACTGGTTCAAGCGATCTTTCGGCAAGCATACCGTGGCCGATTTCGCGTCGACCTGGAGCTCGAATTGGGCGGCATTCTCCAACTGAAAACGATGGGAAATTGTAGTCCAACATGAATTTCTTGCTGTACTCTTCGCCGAGTCCATCCACACGTTGTTCATCGCGAGGAGTACCGAGAGTTACTGTCACGAACGCCTGTGTCTCACCGCGTTGAAAAAGTGCAGTTCCATGCGTGCGAGGGAGCAAATCGGATTCGCAGTGAATGGGTCGCAGACTCATGCTGTCACGGCCATCGGCACGGGTTCCAGCGAGAATCGCATCGCGTACAACGCGATTTTCAAGCGTGTGCCATGCGCGGTACAACGTATCCTTGGTCAAAGCGCCTTCTGCTTGAGGGTCCGGAATCATTTCTGCCAAAGCCATTGCCCGAAGTGCATTGCAAGCGTCGTTGCGGGCTTGTTTTCCTTCGGTTTGCTTCGCATCTTTAAAGCGATCGTAATAAGTCGACTTCAAATGAGCCACGATTTCGGTGTCGTCGGGAATTGGGTAATGGGCCTTGGTCGGCTGGATCTTTTCGAATAGCTCACGTTGCAAACCAATGACTTCTCGGCAAATCCCATGCGCAAATTTGATTGCGTCCAGCATTTCAGCTTCAGGAATCTCCTGTGCGAACCCCTCCACCATGACGACTTCACGTTCGTTAGCGGAAACGATCATGTCCAGGTCGCTGTCTTCGAGCTGAGCATGGGTTGGAAACGCTATAAATTTTCCTTCAACGCGGCCGACACGGGTTGTGGCGATCGGGCCCGTAAACGGAAGCGAACTAATGAACAATGCACAAGAACCACCATTCATGGCTAGCACGTCAGCGTCATTCTGCGCGTCGCTACTTAAAACAATCGACTGAACCTGGACATCGTCGCGGAATCCTTCAGGAAAAAGAGGTCGAATCGGACGGTCGATCAAGCGGCTAGTAAGCGTTTCCTTGGTGGTTGGACGAGTTTCTCGCTTTAGAAAACCGCCAGGGAACTTACCCGCTGCCGCGAACCGTTCGCGATAGTCGCAGGTCAATGGGAAGAAGTCTGTGCCAGGCCTTGACGGTCCAGTTGAGACTGCATTCAGGACAACCGTATCGCCATATTGGCAAAGCACACACGCAGTGGCCTGCTTGGCAAGCTGCCCCGTTTCAAATGCCAAAACAGAATCACCGATTTTTTTTTCTACTCGAATTTTCACAACAATTATTTCCTTCAAAAATCATTCGAAACAACCGTTCTAAGGCGACTTGCAGATTCTGCCTTCGGTCGTTGATACAAGAATGGCAACCCACTCCAATCAAGACGACCGGCGACCAGCACGCCGAGAACATGTAAGAGAACGACAAAAAGTGATGACAAAAGAGGCCACTCGTTGGCCTCACCGACAAACAACACCATTCCCCATGGCGAACAGTACGCGACGGGATTTATGTGGGCTAATCCACATCCAACACTAAATCTACAGCGATGAAAGCGCTAGCGAGAAATCAATACACAACCATCAAACGCTAAGGGCTGGTTCATGCGAACCAGCCCAAAAATCCAAACACTACTTGCGGATATTCAACTTGCCAATCAGCTCCAAATACCGCTTTGGATCATGCTTGCGAACATAATCGAGCAACGATCGTCGCTTGCTTACCATTCGGAGCAAACCGCGTCTGCTCGAATAGTCACGGACGGCACCACGCATGTGCTCTGTCATTCCGTTGATTCGCTCAGTCAACATCGCGATTTGCACATCTGGCGAACCATTGTCACCCTCATGCGTGCGAAATTGGCCGATTATTTCTTGTCTTCGTTCTTTGGTAACGGTCATGTAAAGAGAAACTCACATCTGCTTGCAACAACGACCTCAGGAATCCCGGGAGGCCTAGATTTTTACTATTGGAGGAGGAATGTTACCGCCTTTTTCAAGTATTGCAACGGCAATTCTTCCCAACGCTGGGTTAGAATGATACGGATTCTACTGTGGTGCAGTCGCTCGCCGCGTCCCAAACCGTACCTTTTGCCTGCGAGACCAGTGCCCGCGGCTCGTAAAACTAACACGCAATCCATCGCATGTCCTTTCTTAATACTTTTCGAATCGCCATGCGTGCCCTGGCGAAAAACAAGCTGCGGGCTGGCCTAACTATTTTAGGGGTTGTCATCGGTATCGCCGCCGTAACGGCCATGGTGTCAATCGGTACTTCCGCAAGTGAATTGGTGCAGGGGGAGTTCACCAACCTCGGAACCAATGTCATAGTACTTCAACAGGGAAACCGTCGCGGTGGGCGGGCTGCCCAACTCCCAACAATAACAGCAGCAGATGTACAAGCGGTAGGGCGAGAATGTGCAAGCGTCTTAGCAGCTACCCCTATAGTGGGGGCGAGTGGCCAGATTATTTCCGGAAACAACAATTGCCGGCCCCGGGATTTGCTGGGAGTCGGTGCTGATTATCTTCTCGTTCGAAATTGGCAAATGCGATTGGGGGCGTTTTTTTCAGACGGCGACATCCAAAACTCCAACAAGGTTTGTGTCATCGGCCAAACCGTCGTCAAGAAGCTTTTCCAAACCGCGAACCCAATCGGGCAAAGCCTTCGCGTCAAAAATATCCCGTTCGAAATTGTTGGCGTGTTGGCCAGTAAAGGAGCCAACATCGTCGGCGACGACCAAGATGACGTGGTCTTAATGCCCTACACGACTGTTCGCAAACGTCTCCAAGGTAGCAATTTCAACAACGTAGACGTTGCCCTCATTTCGGCTCGCAGCACCGAACTAATGGGCCAAGCACAGCAGGAGATCGAAGCGTTAATGATGGATCGGCACCGAATCGGTCTGGGGCAACAACCCGACTTCCAGGTGGCTAACACGACCGAAATTGCAGGTATGTTCAGCCTCGTTACTGGGACGCTTACCGCCATGCTTGCTTCCATCGCCGGTATATCGCTTGTGGTCGGGGGCGTCGGCATTATGAACATCATGCTCGTTTCGGTCACAGAACGCACACGAGAAATCGGAATCCGCATGGCTGTCGGGGCCAGACCGAAGGACATTTTGATGCAATTCCTCGTAGAGTCTATGGTCTTGTCCATTATTGGCGGAGCCATTGGCGTCATGCTTGGCGTATTGGGTTCGGTTTCGCTAACTATGGCCATCAACGCGTTCTCTTCTGGCAAGGACTGGCCAATCGTGGTCAGTCAAGCCGCTGCGATTGGAAGTCTTATTTTCTCGGCGGCAGTCGGCGTAGGCTTCGGATTTTACCCAGCTTGGCGAGCCAGTAGACTCGACCCAATCGACGCCCTTAGATACGAGTAAGGTTTGACAAATACCCCTTTTCAGCTCACTATTGGATACCAAGGTTGAGTGTTTCTCTTAATTGTTTTGTAGGCGAGTGTGAACGACGAAGAAGAACTGATCCAGTCCGCACTTGCCGGCAATAGCTCCTCGTTTGAAGTCTTGGTTACTCGATATCAAGATCGTTTGTATACGGCTATGATCAGTGTCGTAGGAAATACCGATGAAGCAGAAGACGTCGTCCAAGAGGCATTTATCCAAGCCTATCTCAAACTCAACACCTTCCAACAGAACAGCCGATTCTTCACTTGGCTTTATCGTATTGCATTTAACTTTGCTTTAGCCAAACGCCGCCGCCGCCGCAGTCACCTTTCTCTCGACGAGAGCCGGGAATTATCCGGTTCCGAGCCAACCTCGAAAACGGAAGCTCCTGATGCTCAGATGTCGCGGTCCGAAGATGTTAGTTTGGTTCACCAGGCATTAGCCATCTTGTCAAAGGACCATCGATCGATTCTCGTCCTGCGCGAGATGGAGGATTTAGCCTACGAAGAAATTGCAGAAGTACTTCAAATCTCGATTGGGACAGTGCGGTCCAGATTAAATCGCGCCCGTTTTTCATTGAAACAACAATTGGAAAAATTCCCGCAATGGAACCCGGAACCTTAGCCATGACGCCTCTTGGGAATCGAGACCATACGCATTCACGTGTGCTCGTTACTGGCGGTGCCGGCTTTATCGGTTCCAATCTCGTACGAACTCTGGTCCGACAGGGACGTCAGGTCTTGAACTTCGACAAGTTGTCGTACGCAGGACATCGCCAATCTCTGTCCGATCTGGAAAATTTAGCCAATCTTCGCTGGTGTATCGCAGACCTTTGTGACCTCCAAGCAGTTCGATCCGTTGTAGCAGAGTTTCAACCTCATGCTGTTATCCATCTCGCTGCCGAAAGCCATGTCGATCGGTCTATCCATGTTCCATTGGTCTTCGCTCAATCGAACGTCATTGGGACATTGCATCTGCTCGAAGCGGTTCGCGAGTATTGGTCTACTTTACTTTGTGCAGAGTTAGTAAAGAATTTCCGAATGATTCATGTGTCGACCGACGAAGTGTTTGGTGCTTTGGGCGATGGTGGAATATTTTCCGAATCGTCTCCCTACAATCCCAGTTCACCCTACGCAGCCAGCAAAGCGTCGGCAGACCACTTCGTTCGTGCGTATCGAAACACTTACCAATTGCCAATCTGCATCACCAACTGCTCCAACAACTTTGGACCTTATCAACATCCAGAAAAACTCATTCCCACGGTCATTACTAGGGCAATCTCTGGCGACCGGATTCCGGTGTACGGAAATGGAATGAACGTGCGAGACTGGTTACACGTGGACGACCATTGCCAAGCACTGCTCCATATCCTACAGCATGCGCCAACGAATACGGACTATATGATCGGCGCCAAGAACACCGTTAGGAATATCGACTTGGTCGTCTCCATTTGCGATATACTCGATGAGCTTTCACCCAGGGCCGACGGCCAGCCCATGCGACTTCAGATCCAAATGGTGGCTGATCGTCCGGGTCATGACTATCGCTATGCTGTCGATCCGTCAAAACTGATGGGTGAACTCAACTGGGTGCCACAACATGAGCCTCATTCAGCACTTCGTCAAACGATTCTTTGGTATCTAGAAAACCGCTGGTGGTGGCAAGGGATTCTCAATGCGACACTCAAATAATCCGGCAAAATGATGATCTACAAAGGAATAGTGTTGGCAGGTGGCTCTGGCTCTCGGTTGTTTCCCGCCACGCTGGGAACGAGCAAGCAGTTGCTACCGGTATACGACAAGCCAATGATCTATTATCCGCTGTCCGTCCTCATGTTGGCCGACATCCGGGACATTCTTATTATTTGCTCCGATCACGATCTTTCGAATTTCCAACGACTGCTCGGAGACGGATCGCAATGGGGAGTGAAGCTTTCTTATGCGGTGCAGCCCAAGCCTGGCGGACTGGCTCAAGCGTTTTTGATTGGCAGAGAATTTTTGAAAAGCAGTCCAGTGGCGCTGGTTTTGGGGGACAATCTGTTTTATGGTCATGGCTTTCGACTAATTCTTCGACGTGCCACCGAGCAAGCGATTGGGGCTACGGTTTTTGGGTATCACGTGACCGACCCTCGCGCCTATGGTGTTATTGAATTTGGAAAAGACGGGCAGCCGATCTCCATCGTTGAAAAACCGACCCAACCGACCTCGAATTTCGCGATCCCAGGTCTGTATTTTTTTGACGACCAAGTGGTCGCGATGGCGGAGCAGTTGAAACCCTCATCGCGAGGCGAACTCGAAATCACGGACCTACTGCGCGAGTACATGGCTCGCGGGCAATTGCGAGTGGAATGCCTGTCTCGCGGGTTTGCGTGGGTGGACATGGGAACACACGATGCGTTGCTCGACGCATCGAACTTTGTGGCGTCGATTGAAAAAAGGCAAGGGCAAAAGATCGCATGCCTCGAAGAAGTGGCCTACCGATCCGGGTTTTTGACGGCCGAACAACTGATGCAGGCCTCGACTAAATTTCCGAATGCGTATGGCGATTATCTTAAATTATTGGGCCGCAGCTTATGAGTACAGTACATCCAGGCAAATGGTGGCACCGGGACGAAGCAACCGATCGCATCGTTTGCGACCTGTGCCCTCGGCAATGCAAAATGAAAGAAGGGGATCGTGGCTTCTGCTTTGTGCGTAAAATCGAAGACAACCGCTTGGTGCTCGACACCTATGGGCGAAGCACCGGATTTTGCATTGACCCGATCGAAAAAAAACCCCTCAATCACTTCTTTCCAGGCACAAGCGTTTTATCCTTTGGTACGGCTGGCTGTAACTTGGGCTGCCAGTTTTGCCAAAACTGGGACATTTCCAAATCGCGGGAGGTAGCCAAACTGAGTTCTATTGCGGAACCCGAGCTTATCGCGAGGGCTGCAAAGGAACTCGGCTGCAAAAGTGTTGCGTTCACGTACAACGATCCGGTTATTTGGGCGGAATACGCCATCGATACGGCGATCGCTTGTCGGGCAATCGGTATCCAAAGCGTAGCCGTAACTGCAGGCTACATGTCACCCGAGGCCCGACGCGATTTCTATGTGCACATGGATGCTGCCAACGTAGACCTCAAAGCTTTTACAGAAGACTTCTATCGCAAGATCACTTACTCGCATCTTGAGCCAGTACTGGATACGCTCCGTTTCCTCAAGCATGAAACCGACGTCTGGTTTGAGATCACCAACCTCATCATTCCGGATGCGAACGACTCGGACGAGGAACTGACTCGCATGTGCGATTGGATCCTCAACGCCTTAGGTCCCGATGTGCCGGTCCATTTTTCGGCTTTTCATCCTGACTTTCGAATGACAGATCGGCCTCGTACCCCCGCTGAAACATTGCTCAAAGCGCATGCGATAGCAAAACGAGCCGGAATTCACTATCCTTATGTCGGGAATATCCACGACTTGGCTCACGCTTCGACTTATTGCTGTTCCTGTTCAGCCCTACTGATCGAACGCGATTGGTATCAATTGGGTAAGTACGGGCTAATTGGTGATTTGTGCGGGGCGTGTGGAGCAAAACAGCCGGGGCGATTCAGCGATGCCCCTGGCGACTGGGGACGCAAGCGGCAACCGGTGAACTTGGAATCTTTCCGCCAAACCGATCTTTCAGAAGGGAACCGTAGGGTATCATTGCCGATAGTGCAATCTCGCCTAGTGGCAGCTCAGGGATCGCCTGAATCACCCATAAACCGTTCGTCCTATACTCCCAAGGAAGAAGCAATGTCAAGTTCATCCCTGTCGGCTCCTATGAAACTCGAAATGCTCAAACTGGATGAACTCAGCGAGGAGCAAAAGCGATCTATTCAAAAGGCTGCGCAGTTTGTGATCATCGCCACTGTTTGCAACCGCAAACTTACTAACGAATGGCTCAACAGTCTCGGCCCAATCGGGGATCTTCACGTGATGGGATTGTTCACGACGCTCACTCGTGGATCACAGCTTCGAGGTTGCTGTGGATTCCTAGGGCGTCCGACCACGTTGCGAGAAGCAATTGTGTCCTCAGCGCAACGCACTGCCAAAGAAGACACGCGGATGCCCGCGATCTCCACGGCCGAGTTGGCATATCTCAACCTCGATGTATCGATACTTGCATCACCGGTCGTTTTGACTGTTCCGGCGGATCGACGGATCGAGCACATTCAAGTGGGAAAGCACGGACTCAAAATTACACGCGGTCAGCAATCCGGATTGCTATTACCAAGTGTCCCGCTTGAACAGAATTGGACCGTGGAGCAGTTTTTAGAAGGTGTTTGTCGAAAAGCAGGGCTACCCGAAGCGGCATGGCTGGATGGCGACACACTTTTGGAGACTTTTGATGGTGTAGTGATCGAGGGCAAAATTGAAAGTTCCAGCCTGCCTTCGGAAGTGCCAATGCGACTGGCACCCGGCGATATTTCCAGCCTGTTGAAGTTGAAACAGGTTGCTACACAAAACTTAATCGCGTTGTCTCATGGCGCAACGCCAACCTATTACGCTCTTGATGCAATGGACGGAAATGTGAATGGACTCGTTCTGTCGATTGTGAATACAGAGACCACCAAACCTCTAGCGCATTGGATAAAAACCTCATTGCGAAACGATATGCCGTTGCAATCGAATCTTTTCGAGCTTTGTAAAGCCGCATCGGAAGTGCTTGCCAAAACCCAATTCCAGAAAGCAACCGACATCGAACTAGCGATTACAGTGCTTTTCGACCCTGCTCATCATGGTGCCATTCAGTTTGAGGATTGGAACAATAAGGAATTGAAGTCTGAGTTGAGCCGCTGTGAGACAACTGGACTTGAGTCTGCGTTCCGCGCGCTCGTCGCAGTTTGCGGAGATCGCGCCGCAGTTGCCTTCGACGCAACCAAGAGTATTGAGACGCTGTTGACTGAGGCTGCACTCTCCGTCAGGACGCGACGAAATCCTATTGCCATTTACTCGATGGGATGCATGTCAACTGCCAGTTCACTATTGGCAAGCAATGCGTCGATGGCGCTCAGCAGCGAAGATGTTCGAATGCCCGCAGTTGCACAAGCATTCTACCCGTCCGATCCCGAGGCTCGACGCCAGCTTGTTGCTGAATTGAAAGCAAAGGTGCCAGTAGATGTTTTGCCCACTCCCGCTTTAGCAATTATGACACCGCATGCCGGTCTACGCTACAGCGGTCAAGTTGCAATGGATGTGTGGAGTAAAGTACAGTTACCATCCACGCTGTTGATTATTGGTCCAAAGCATACAGCGATGGGTTGTGATTGGGCTGTATCGCCGTCGCAGGCATGGGAACTGCCTGGAGGCGATCGATGGCAGACGGACAAAGGGCTTATGCAGAGGCTAGTCGATGGTGTTGAAGGACTTGAGTTGGATTTTGCGGCCCATGCGCGTGAACATGGCATCGAGATACAGCTTCCCATACTTGAGGCCCTTTCCGCTTCGGAGAATCGACCGAAGCTGGTAGCGTTAGCCCTAAAGAGTGCCTCGCTTGAAGAGATCATGCTTGCTTCTGAAAATCTTGCTGACGTCCTGAGAGATTTGCGGGAACGACCTCTCTTGGTGATTTCCAGCGACATGAATCACAATGCGCCCGAAGCTGAAAATCGTCGGCTCGACCGGTTGGCGATAGACGCGATGTTGACAGGTGATCCAAAGCAGTTGATTGAAGTCTGCAGGGACAACCGCATCAGTATGTGCGGGTTAGTACCGGCAGCGATCATCATGCAAACGCTCATCAATCTGGGCGAGTCGTTTACCGTAGAAGAAGTCAGCTACGATAA
>JAYVPE010000756.1:0-3012 GCA_043757575.1 Pirellula sp. | reverse complement strand
CGTGAGCAAGCAAGACGCCTGGAAGTCAATTGCGAGTTTGTAGAAGTGGCAGGCAATGAATTGCCAGACGATAGTTCTGTTTTTCTCGAACGCGTGGCAGACGCAGTTCCAGAAAATTCTGCAATCACCCTTGACGTTACGCAAGGTCTTCGGCATCACGCCTTTTTGTTCTACGCCTTGGCGCTCTACTTAAGCCAATTTCGGGGGATTAACATTGCGGGAGCTTGGTATTGTCGATGGGAAATCTCACGTGACGATTCTGTACCTCGTCCGTTCATCGACCTCAAACCAACGATCGTATTGGCGCGTTGGTTCCATGCTTTGGCTGTTCTCAATTCAACCGGTTCAATGCGACCAATCGCGGAGATATCATTATCTCATTCGCCGGATAGCGAATTCGGCCAGAAGATGAAGGAGCTGAGCAGTTTCTTCCTCAACGGCAGTCCGATTGAGGCCGGGCGGATTGCAACACGAGCCAATTCGATATTCGGCGAGGGGTCGCTACCCCAAATTCCTCTACATCGCGAAATTGAGATTCGGTTATCGGAGCGATTGCAACAACTCGCAGGTCAGGAATTTGAAGGCCAGGCGAAGTCAGGGGTTTCGTTAGATCAAGCTGAGTTGGAAAGACAGGCTCGATACATTGAGCACTACTTTCAGAGTGGGCAGCTAAATCTTGCGTTTGGATTACTGAGAGAGTGGATCGTCAATTGGATTGCTGTTCAGCGCGGTGACACGCAACAATGGCTACAGCGTCCGTTTCGTGAAGAGATCGAGAATGCGCTCGGTGGGCTTGGCCAAGTTTTTACGGCAAAAGAATCTCAAGAAGGAAAATGCAAACGATACCTGCACCAGTCCGTTCGCAATTCGCTCTCCGACCAGCAGCGGGAATGGGCTCAGCGTTGGAATCGAGTCTGCGAAATCCGAAACGCTTTGCAGCATCACGGGATGAAGTCCGCCGTTTTTGAACCCAACGGACGAGGCATTGAAGAAGCCGAGCGAGACTGGCGTGGCTGGCGTGACTGGCAACCACCTCCGAAATTCGGCGGGGGAGGAGGACGCTTGTTGATTTGTCCAATTGGTCTCACGCCTGGAGTGTTGTTTTCGGCAGCAACGCATGTTCAGCCTGACCAGATCTTGGTAATCGCATCGCAGCAATCGGCAGAGTTTGTCGATGAAGCACTCAGGCAGGCTAAATGCGAGGCCGAAATACAATCGTTGCTGCTGATTGATATACACACTGGAATAGAAGAATTTGATAAACGGATCGCTGAGGCGGCATTGATGCTGTTCAATGCTGATCAAATCCATGCCAACTTTACGGGTGGCACTTCGCTGATGGGTGCTCTAGTTAATAAGCTTGTCGCTCGCAGCCGCCGAGAGTATCAGCGACTCGTCCGGGAATTCGTTCTTATCGACAAACGAACGCCACAGGAGCAACGTGATCAGCCTTGGGAATTGGGAGAGATCTATTATCTGGATGGCGAGGTAGCGAATCCAGAAATTGTTAGTGGTGAACTTGGAACTACGAAAGTCGAAAATTCATGACTGTCAAACCAACAACCATCACTGCAACTTACCGCATCGTGACGCCGATGTTCTGTAGTGGAGCAAATCAGCAGTCTGCCGAATTGCGAGTGGCCAGCTTCAAGGGCGCATTGCGGTTTTGGTGGCGCACGCTGATGGCTGGCAAGTTCGGGAATGACATTGATGCTTTACATCGCGCCGAAGCTAGTTTGTTCGGGTCAAGTGAACGTGCGTTCGGACAATCGAAAGTCAGATTGAGATTGCGTTACATAGGCAATTCCCTGAATCCATCGGAATTGGAAAAAGATTGGCCTCAAAACCGACCCGCAGTCGGTAGTACTTACCTTGGCTACGGAATAACTGAGACTGGCAGAAAGGGAGAGAAGGACTACAAGCCACATCGAATAGGCCTTAAAGAAAACGGAACATTTGAGGTGCGATGCTCGATGCCGACCGAATGCATCGAGTGGGTCACCCGGGCGTTAGTGGCCCTTGGATTGTTCGGTGGCTTAGGCAATCGTAGTCGTCGCGGATTTGGGTCGATTTCAATTCAACAACTTAATGAAAAATCCTACGCACTCAAAGATGCTGAACATATTCGAAGCTTGGCTGAAACTTTGACTGAATCATCACCATCACAATCGAGCCTACCAGAATTCACTGGATTTTCTACACATGCTCGTCTTTACGTGGGACCAGTCGATAATTCAGCGCGAATTGCTCATGAGGCACTTGGCGAGACGTATCGAAATTTCCGGGGGCAGCCGAGTAGCCTGCGAGGCAGAAGCAAAATACCCATCGGCCTTCCGCTCCAGGGCGTAGATTCAAGACGAAGGGCAAGTCCCTTGCTGATGCACATTCACCCTGTCGGCAATCAATTCGTTCCAATTGTTTTGTTTCTCCCTTCAGTCTTTCATCCCGAAATTCAGGAGGGCAATAAAGTGGAGTTTTACCGCGTAATCCAAAAGTGGATGGTGTCTCTTAACGCTACGGAGGTGAAGTTTGGCCGATAAACATCATCTCTCATTTTCCATCGGGCCCGTCCAGACATTTGTGGCGCAGGCGCGACGGACCCGCGATTTATGGGCGGGCAGCATCCTGCTGTCCTGGCTGGCAGAATCAGCACTGGTGGCAGTTGAAAAACAGTTCAAGGACAGGTTCGACAACCGCTCCGCCACGACGATCATTCCCGACCGTTCCATTTCGCGAGGACAATTTACGTCCATCGAAAGCGGTGCGGGAGGAATTCCCAATCGGTTTGAAATCGCCTTCGATTCGTCCGACAACGCCGCTGAGGCTGCCGCGAGTGCGGTGCAAGGTTTCCACACGGCTTGGGCGAAAGTATGTGATCAAGTTTGGCAGCTTGTTCGCGGTGCCGCGAAAAATGGCAACGCGACCGAAGCGATCTGGAAGCGTCAAGTCGAAAGTTTTTGGGAACTGAGCTGGATCGTTGCGTCACCTGCTAGCCAAAGAAAAACGATCGGT
>JAYVPE010000755.1:0-3014 GCA_043757575.1 Pirellula sp. | reverse complement strand
CGAACAAATGGCACTCACTTTGCGAGGCAAGGGGCTAGCCTAATGGCACTCACTTTACCGAAATAATTTTTAGCGGAATGGCGCGAGCCATCCGGTTTTGTTGCGATTCTCCCAATTCACCGTACGGCTCGCGCCGTTACGCTTCCAAATTGAGTGCCATTGGGGTAGCGCCCTTACACAACTAGGCTACATTAACAACCACACAAAAGGTACTATCCATGCTGCAACTTTCTCGTGTCGCTCCCATTATTTCGTTACTATACTGCTCATTGTTATTCTTGATTTCCGGCTGTGATTCTTCTTCAACGGGTGGGAGTACGTCCAAGTTAGGCACCAAGGTCAACAAACTTCGGATAGCCGTAATTCCCAAAGGTACTAGCCACCAGTTTTGGCGGTCGGTGCATGCGGGAGCTGAGGCGGCCGCCAAGGAATTGGGTAACGTCGAAATCCTTTGGAAAGGGCCCGAGACAGAAGCCGATACGTCAGGTCAAATTGCAGTCGTAAAAAACTTCATCACCAATCGAGTTGATGGTATCGTTCTGGCCCCCAATCATTCCCAGTCGTTGATGGAGGTAGTATCCGAAGCCAACGCAGAGAACATCCCGGTTGTCATCTTTGACAGTGGCCTCGGCAAGGGCCCCAAGATTGTTAGCTACGTTGCTACGGACAATCATCGAGGCGGGGTCTTGGCTGGAAAATGCCTAGCCGAGGCAATTGGCCATCGCGGCAAGGTCATTCTGCTTCGTTACAATCCAGGTAGCGAAAGCACGGAGCAGCGAGAGGTTGGATTCTTGGAAGCGATGGCTGAGGAAAAAGGAATCGAAGTGCTTTCGTCGGACCAATATGCTGGCACGAAAACAGAAGAGGCTCTTGCCAAGGCTACGCAGTTGCTGAACAAGTATCGAGACGAAGTCAATGGCATTTTTGCCGTTTGCGAGCCGAATTGCAACGGCGTTCTCGAAGCGCTCGCACAAACAGGACTTGCCAGCAAAGTCAAGTTCGTTGCGTTTGACCCTAGCGACACGTTGATCCGAGGCATGAGCGAAAACTCAGTCGCTGGCATCATGTTGCAAGACCCATTTGAAATGGGAAGACAATCGGTTTTGGCACTGACAAAGCACCTACGTAAAGAAACCGTCGAGCCGGTCATCTCGACCGGCGAGTATGTCGCCACGCCGGACAACCAATCCAAGCCACCTTTCGATCGTCTGTTGCGTCCCGCGCAACACGGCCAGTAGCCGAAGCGTCTATGAACTTATCTGTCGACGTACGTGCCCCGTTGCTAGCCATGGACAGGATTGCTAAACGATTCGGTGCTACACAAGCCCTGCGCGATGTATCCCTGGAAGCGTTTGGCGGTGAGACGCTTGCACTGATCGGCGAGAACGGAGCTGGCAAAAGTACGCTGATGAAAGTACTTTCGGGAGCTCATTCGCCCGATGCTGGCACCATTCAACTGAATGGTCGACTGTTTCAGTCAACGCGACCT
This sequence comes from Pirellula sp., assembly GCA_043757575.1. Taxonomy (GTDB): domain Bacteria; phylum Planctomycetota; class Planctomycetia; order Pirellulales; family Pirellulaceae; genus JBKCUI01. The sequence continues at coordinate 1,525 of JAYVPE010000755.1, read as the reverse complement.
GTTGACGCTAGGCGAGCGGGCATCGCTATGATTTATCAAGAGCTGAATTTGGCTCGCGATTTGTCTGTGGAAGACAATATCATGCTGGGATGTGAGCGCAGTCAGTTTGGATTTGTGCGGACCGCTGATCAGCGTGAGAAAGTCCGTCGCGCTCTTACGCTTCTTGGCCATGCGGAGCTAAGCCCCCAACGACGCGTTGGTTCCTTGTCGATTGGTGTTCAGCAAGTTGTTGAGATTGCCAGAGCATTGGTCTCGGACGCACGTGTCATGATCTTCGACGAGCCGACTAGTTCGCTGTCTCGGTACGATGTCCAGCGTCTGTTTGCGATTATCACGCGATTGCAAGAGCAGGGGCTCGCCATCATTTACATCAGCCACTTTCTAGAAGAAATACGCGAAATCGCCACACGATACGTCGTGCTGCGCGATGGACAAACGGCGGGCTCAGGTAGCCTGGCGAGTACCAGCGATGAACAGATCGTATCCCTGATGATAGGCCGAAGCGTCGGAAATCTTTTTCCAACTGTACCGCATGCGATTGGTGAACCAACCATGCTGGTGGATCGACTAGAAGGACGCAGAATACCATGCAGTGTCAGCATTCAATTGCGTCGAGGCGAGATCCTCGGGCTATTCGGCTTGATCGGAGCCGGGCGAACGGAAACACTGCGATGCCTGTTTGGGCTCGATCGAGTTACGAAGGGGCGAGTCCAACTCAATGGTCGCTTTCCGGCTGCACGCCCGCGCGCTCGCATCGCGGCAGGTTTCGGACTTGTTTCCGAAGATCGAAAAGGCGAAGGCTTAGCTCAGAAACTCTCGGTCGCAGACAATTTGACTCTTTCTGCAATCCACCAATACAGTGTAGGTGGGCTATTGAGGCTCAAACGTCGACACGTGGCGGTCGAAAAATGGATGAAACGATTGTCTATCAAGGCCCGCAGTCCTGAACAACCCATTGGTCAACTGTCCGGCGGTAACCAACAGAAAGTAGCAATCGCTCGCGTCCTACACCAAGACGCGGAGGTGTTGCTACTGGATGAACCAACGCGTGGCATTGACGTCGCAACAAAAGCAGAGATTTATCGTCTAATGGGGGAACTAGCCGGGGAAGGTAAGAGTATCATCTTTGTGAGTTCGTACCTACCGGAGTTACTGGCCGTGTGCGATACAGTGGGGGTCATGTCGCGTGGCAAGCTTCGTGAACTACGGCCAGCATGCGAATGGTCAGAGAGCGAAGTCCTCTCGGTAGCAATAGCCTTGGACAACGACATCGAACCGGAGACAGAGTTGGCGTGAGTTTTCCATCCATTGAAGTGATTGACAATAAGGCTGGACTGCGACCAGGTTGGCGACTGTGGATGGAACGCCTGGGACCGATGCTAGCGCTCGTTCTCGTTACGTTAGGGTTTGCAATAGCAGACCAAGTGTGGGGGCAAGGCCGTTTTATCGAGATTCGAAACGCGCGCGTCATTTTAGTGTTTACAGCACCTGTGGCGGTAGCGGCCTTAGGTATGACGCTAATTAT
>JAYVPE010000754.1:0-11210 GCA_043757575.1 Pirellula sp. | reverse complement strand
CGCGTGATCGGCGAAGCGGTCGCCAACGAGGCGCGGATTTAGGAATTCGACGTTTTCAGTCATTTCAAGTTCTTGTGGGATTTCTCGAACTCTTGATAGCTAGTCCACCTTATTCTCAATCAATTCTACCATCTTGCATTTCCGCTGAGAACAGCAAACGCGTCTATGATCGGAATCTATATCACACCGGGACAACGCGGTACTGAATTCCCAGATAGCATTGGAACCGGCAACCCAGACAACCGCGACCGTGAATACGATGTGCTCGACGACAAGTACGCAAGGATGCTCATCGACGAAATCCTGCCTGAGGTTGCAGCAAAGTACAACCTCACAACCGATCCTAAAGGCAGGGCAATTGGCGGTTCAAGCAGTGGTGGCATCTGTGCTTTCACGGTAGCATGGCATCGGCCCGATCAATTTCGCAATGTCATAAGCCTCATCGGTAGCTTTACCAATATTCACGGCGGGCACGTCTATCCACAATTGGTCCGCGATGCACCGACCAAGCCGATTCGAGTCTTCCTGCAACATGGTGTCAATGACAATCGAAGCCCGAACGATCTCGATCGAGATTGGCATTTGCAAAACCAAGCCATGGTTGCCGCTCTCAACGAAAAGAAATATGACATGGCCCATGTCTTTGGCGTAGGTGCCCATTCGGATGACCACGGCGGTACAATTCTCCCTGAAATGCTGCAGTGGATTTGGCGCGACTACCCAGGCGTCAACTCCGCAGGCGCAGAAAAACTTGTCGAGCTTGCACGGCAACGAAAACCGGAGCGTATCAATCCATTCCCAAACTTAGATGAAAAGTCCATGATTAGCCCATTTGGCACATGGAAAAGCAATAACAACCGAATTCGCCGAACGGAAACCTTGAGAATCGTCGGAACGCGTGATGCGTTATTAGGTAATTTGGAGTTCACTGAAAAGCACTTGAAGTTTTATAATTTTGAAATGATTTACGAAACGTCATCTACCTATCGGGGTTGCTTATTGGATGACGAGCACTTCTCGAGAACTCAGACGAATCTTTGTTTAAGAATTTCCTGTCGCTCGCATGGAAGCTTTGTTGAACAAAACTCAGACGGAAGATTTGGTTATGAACTTTAGAAAAACTAGTTTGATGATTCTGGCAATTGCGTGGTTTTGCGGCAGAACGTACGCAGATGACTGGCGACAGTTTCGTGGCCCAGGTAGCAATGGAGTGGTTCAAGACATCAAACTTCCAGAGGTGTGGGGAACGGACTCCAATATCAAATGGAAAGTTAACGTCCCCGGCGAAGGCTGGTCGGCGCCAATTGTCGTTGGTCAAAAAGTTTTTGTCACCACTGCAGTTTCGTCCGGACAGAAGAACAAGAACTCAGAACACGCTTGGAAGGTAATTTGTCTCGACGCGGAGTCGGGAAAAACCCTTTGGTCCAAGGAAGCGATTAAGAGCAAGCCAAGATTGGGGACTCACCGAGACAACACCTACGCATCGGAGACACCGGTAACCGACGGTAAGCATATTGTGGCGTACTTTGGAATGACGGGTGTCTTTTGCTATGACCTGGACGGCAAAGAATTTTGGAATAAGGACCTCGGAAACTTCCCCATGCAGAACGAATGGGGGACAGCGAGTTCGCCGATCATCCACAATGGTTTACTCTTCTTGCAAGTGGACAACGAACAAAAGTCCTTCCTCGTCGCTTTAGACGTAGCGACGGGTGAAGAAAAATGGCGAAAGAGTCGAGAAGAATCGTCCAATTGGGGGTCGCCCATTATTTGGACCAACGCGATGCGGACTGAGTTGGTTACTGCCGGGAAAATGATTCGATCCTACAAGCCTGACGACGGAACTTTACTGTGGCAAATGACCTTGAATACGGGCGGAGTTAGTTCGAGCCCGTCGGGAAATGCGGACATATTAGTTGTCGGCAATCAGGGGCGGCAAGGGGCTGGAATGATGGTTGTGAAAGCTGGGGCAATGGGCGACGTTAGTCTCAAGGCCAATGAGACAACCAATTCTAACGTACTTTGGAGCACGAAAGAGTTTGGTCCTCAACGATCGTCGCCGTTAGTCATCGATGGCCAAATCTTCTTGTTGGGAGGACGAGGCGGCCAATTGATTTGTGTGGATGCAAAGACTGGTGCCAAACTTTACCAGGATCGATTGCCTGATGCAGGCGCGTTCTGGGCTTCTCCCTGGACGTACAAAGGATTTGTCTATTGTCCAGACGAGAACGGCAACACGTTTGTTCTGAAGCCTGGGCCGAAGATGGATCTGGTTCGCGTGAACAAACTACCGGAAGAAAATGCACGTTTTTGGGCTTCCTCTGCGGCCAGTAGCGGCTCATTATTCCTTCGTTCAACCAATACTGTGTACGCAGTCTCTGCGCAGTGATCTTAGAGAAATCCAAGTCTGACCGACCTATCGTCTAATTTTTGCAACGCACTGCAGTCGTTGCAGATTCAGCTCCGGCAAAGGATGGCGATGCCGTTTTTTTCGGCGCATCGTATGGTTTCTTCGCGGTTGATAATGATCGTTTTTCCGGATTCAATAGCTATGGCTTTGCCGCCAGCCAATGCCATTTTTTCTATCGTTTGTGGACCGATAGTCGGCAGATCGAATCGCATGTCTTGCTCTGGCTTTGCGACTTTGACTAGCGTAAATCCGCCACGCGGGCATATTTGGCCAGTCCGAACGATACAGGCGTCGGTACCCTCAATGGCTTCGACCGCCAAAATGGTTCTGTCTCGTACAGTAACACTTTGGCCAACGTCGAGACCACCCATTTGCTTAGCTATGGTCCATCCAAATTCGATGTCATCCCTTTCGAAATTGCTCGGTTTGCGTCGCGTAAGCACGCCCTCTTGGGCAATCAATTGGGTTGCAAATTCGGTCCCGGGAATTGTCATGATCCCGCGTCGTCCAAACGAAGTAACAACGGCTCCGAGCAGCGAATTGTCGGTCGTGTCGCTGGTACGCCAAAAAAAATGGGGCAACATCGTCTTCACACATTCCCAATCGGGAAAGTGATCCATCCAGCCCCAACCATGAAACAAGATTCTGTCCTTAAACAGTTTTCCCGATAGGCAAACATGACTTACCCCGTGTTGTCGGAAAAACCTTTGCATACCACCGAGTTTGCATACACCTATCCAACGAACATGGCTTGCCAGCGATTCGATCTCCTTGGATGCATGCCCGTGTACGGCAGCGACGACCACTTCATAGCCTTTTTCCTTGAGAGCGCGAGCAACAGCCAGTGGATAATCGCCCCAACCCGCTACGATCCCAATCGATTTTGCTTTGTTCATTCGATGGTTTTCTTTTGATCCATCAGTTGTTCGACTTGCTTTTTCAACTGCTTAACCGTTTTTCGCAGTTCGGGCAGCCGACTAATGGACGCAAATAGGATTGCTTGTTCATTTCGAGGGATCGCAGGACTACCTAACAAGATCTTGTCTTCGCCCGTGTCAGAAATGACGCCAGATTGAGCTCCGACCAGCGTTCTCGATCCAATTTTTATGTGATCTCGAACGCCTACTTGGCCGGCGATTACGACATAGTCACCAGTGCTGGCGCTGCCGGCGATGCCTGCGTGTGCACATATCAAGTTGTGTTTGCCGATGTTGCAATTGTGCGCAATTTGGACGAAGTTATCGATCTTGGTCCCTTCGCCGATTCGAGTCGCACCGTAGGTACCTCTATCGACGCAAGAGTTTGCACCAATCTCCACGTCGGACTCGATATGCACCCAACCGATTTGAGCTGTTGGATGATGCTTGCCGTTTTCCATCCGAAAACCGAACCCATGAGCGCCGATAACGCAGCCCGAATGCAAGATAACGCGATCTTCAACGATGGTGCCTGGATAGAGCACCACGCCCGGGAATAGTTGACAGTCTTTGCCTATGCGACAACCGCTCATGATCGTTACGCCACGATGCAAATGCGTTCCATCACCAACGATACAATCCTCGTCAATGCTGACAAACGATTCGACAATGGAGCGATCGCTTATTTGTGCTGTAGCCGCCACGCTCGAGAGCGAATCGATTCCGTATTTTCGCGTTACGATTCCCTGAGGCCGAAAAAGTTGGCATATTTGTGTAAAAGCATCGTGCGGGTTTTTTACGACGATTTGCGGTATTGCCACGTCTGGAAAAGTCTGGTTGGTGACGCAGGCAGATGCGTGCGATAACTGCAAGCGGGGCAGGTTTTTTTCGCTATCCAACATTGTAATATGGCCAGGCATCGCGTCGGCCAAAGGGGCTGCGCCAGTAATGACATCATTCCTTGAACGAGAAAACAGTTCGCCATGAACCCGATCGGCAAGGGTAAGGAGGTCTATTGAAGTCATAGGGAATCCTTTCCAAAACAGAGATAGACAATTTGGGCAATCTAATAATAATCCCTTCGCGAGAGCAATGCGACTTTTGGGAGAATAGCTCAAAGGGTGCTCGTGTAGTACAGCGGGCGACAGCAGCTCAATCCTAAAATTAAGTTACAATGACAGCTATTGCAGCTTCAAATTAATTTGTGTGGTACGATGAGTTTTTCGACCCGCCACTAGGCTCAAAAAAAATCCTATGGAACCACTCCTTCGCGCGATCGATGTCACTAAAGCGTATCATATGGGTTCCGTTGCGCACCCAGCCCTCCGCGGTGTTTGCATTGAAATTTGCAAAGGGGAGTTTGTCGCAATTATTGGCCCCTCCGGTTCAGGCAAGAGTACTCTTTTGCATATGCTCGGCGGACTTGATCGGCCCGATACTGGAGACGTGCAACTCGAGGGGAAATCGATTTCAAATCTGGATGAAAATAGTCAGACTTTGCTTAGACGCCGTCGCATCGGTTTTGTTTTTCAAAAAGTTCATCTGCTTCCAATGCTCAAGGCAATCGAAAATGTAATGGTTCCGATGAGGCTTGACGGCGTAGAAATGAATATTGCGATGCCTGCGGCGATCTCCGCGCTCAACTCAGTCGGAATGGGAGACAAACAAAGCAATCGTCCGGGGGAGCTTAGTGGAGGCGAAGCTCAGCGCGTAGCAATCGCGAGGGCCCTTGTGATGTCCCCTGCCATCTTGCTTGCAGACGAACCAACGGGTGCTTTGGATTCAGTAAACAGTCGGATTGTTATCGAACTTTTCAGGTCCTTGGTCACCAAACTGGGGCAAACGCTTGTGATTGTCACGCATGACCCTTCGGTCGCGGATGCAGCCGATAGGGTTATCAAGATGCGAGACGGTCTCATTGTAGATGATTCGTTGAATCCAAGCTTATTGAATCCAACCTCATTGGAGCATGCGGGCGAAGTGTTAAGGAAAGGAACGTAGTCTAATGTTCCTTGTCCTGTGGCAGCATTGGTTGCAGCGGCCCGCTCGCTTTTTCTTTACATTGCTCAGCCTGATCCTTTCGACTGCCACGCTAGTTGGAATTATCGTCGCGTCACACAACGCGAGGTCCTCCTTTCGCGAGCTAAGTACTGCTGTGCAAGGCTTGCCGTCGCTCGACATCGTGAACGCAGAGGGAGGTCGATTCGAGCTTTCGTCGTTGGATAGTACCGCTCTGCAGCAAGACACCCAAGCTGTCCTGCCGACTTTGATCCGAGGCTCGATCATGCGGTTCAAGGAGCAAAAATCCCGAGGGTTAATTATCGGTATTCCAATGGGGGAAACAGACTTGACATTGCGACCGTTCTTGCAACAGACATTCGAATTGGATGATAGCCAATGGCCTGGCCAGGACGAATGTTTGGTCTCTGCGTTGATCGCGTCCCAGTTAAAAGTGGAGGAGGGGGATTCGATCCAATGTTTGTTTCGACGTGGCTTCAAGAAACTGCGAGTGAAAAAAATTGTTTCTGCCGTAGTATGGAATCGGATATCGAGTGACCACGGAGTGATCGTTGATCTAGATTGGCTTCAAAATGCGACCGCCCTTTCTGGTCAAATTGATCGTTATCGATTGATTTTGAGAAACGATAGTGAATCGGAAAAGAAGCGAATAGTGGAAAAGCTCGGCGTCACAGTACCCGAAAAACTAATGCTCAAAGAGCGGACGACCACTGTTGGCCTCGCAGACGATTTGCTCAAGTCGACAGAATTGGGATTGTCTTTTGCAAGTGCGTTGGCTGTGGCTATGGCCGCTTACATTTTACTTAATACCACTCGCATGAATCTTGCAGAACGCCGCCCGTATTTCGCTATCTTGAGATGCTTGGGAGCAACGACCAATCAGATTATTCGTGCGGTACTTGTAGAGGCGTTAATTATCAGTCTTGTTGGTGTGGTTTTTGGGTTAGTCGCTGGGCTTGGTCTCGGAATGGTAATGAGACGAGTCTTATCTGGAGTTTTGCAATCGCCGCCCGGGAATTTCTCAGTTCCGTGGATAGCTTTAATTGCGATCGCAATCTTTATTCCATGCCTGACGCTCGTCGTGGTTTGGTTAGCGCAGAGGCAACAGGAGTCGGTGTCGCCCCTGGAGAGTTTCCGAGAGCCGACGATCGTAGAGAATACCCGGTTGCCATGGAAATCTATTCGCAACGGCATGGCATTTTGGATTCTTTCGATGATCGGATTGTACAGTGTCCAGCAAGAATGGCTGTCACCTCAGTGGGCTGTTGCTCTGGGGTTGGTGGCATTAGTATCCTATCTACTTTGGTTACCGCTAGGACTCATTCCGCTTATCTGGATCCTCGATCGCATTGCGCTGCTTCGACAAGGTTTCCCGATCGAGATCGCCAAGTATCAGTTAATTCGCAGGCCTGAGCGGACATCGCTCAACGCCGGCTTCCTGGTGATCTCGCTTTGTGGCGCCGTCGGATTAGGACAGTCTCTCATGAGCAACACGGCCGAGATCAAACTTTGGTATCACCGTATGTTACCGGGCGAATTGTTTCTGGTCAGTACGCAGGCTCCATCGTTATTGATCGATTCCGAAGACCCGCTACGAGAGGTCATTGAGCAGCTCCCAGGGCTTCAGTGGTCCAATGCAATACTACGTGTTTGGTGTCAAGTCGATCAGAAGACTGTGATGTGCATTGTTCGTGAATTTCCCGAAGCGGCACCATTCCCAACCGAGCCCAAGGGCATGTCGACAGAAAAAGCTAGAGCGATAATCGATGGCGATCAGGTCATCATTGGCTCAATCCTCGCCAAGAAGCTTGGTAAACGGGCTGGCGATTCCTTGACCATCACGGTCAACGGTCGAACTTTTTCAGTTACCGTTGGCGGAGTGAACGCTAATTTTGCGAATGGTGGCATGTCTCTTATCATGAAGCGTTCGACCGCTCAGCGATTTTTTGAAGTGACCGGCTTTGAATGGTATTCGGTTTCGGTTGCCCCGGACCAGATAGAATCCGCTCACAAGAATCTCAGTGCAGTCAAGGCGCAATATGGGTTTGAAATCCAGCGAGGTAGCGAAATGCGACGAGGCGTTGAACAAGCGATTTCTGGCGTGACGGCGGGCATCTGGTGCGTTGTTATCATATCCTTCATCACGGGCGGCTTTGGTATTGCGACAACGTTAGCTATGAACATGTTAGAACAGGCGAGAGACTTTTCATTGCTCCGGATTGTCGGGGCGAGTCGGGGCCAATTGATGCTATCGGTCTTGGTTCAAGCTTGGTTACTCGGTGTAATCGGGGTTGTATTTGGAATGCTGGAGGGCGTCACCACGGTTCTTATTATTTATGGGTGTAGCGAGGCTCTGTTGGGCTACACCCCTGAATTTGAATGGAATTTTTTGTTGATGGCCGGTTCCGCTTTGGGCACTTTGGCTATTGTCACTATTGCGGCTTGGCTTCCAGCCTGGAACGCTTCTAAGATTAATCCCGTCGAGTACTTAAATTATGAATGACTTTTTTTTGCATCCCATACAGAACGTATTAAGAGCTTGGCTATGGTTAACATGCATGTGGTTTTCTAGTGGTGTAGTTTGCGCAAAGGATTTTCTCGGCCAAGCGAGATTGGCGGACGTGCTTCCTGAAACAACGCAATTGTTGTTCACTTCACAGAACGTACAGAGTAACTATCGAGTACTGGAGCGATCTGACGTTTGCAAACAACTGGGCGGCCCGATTTGGCAATCTGTCATTGCTAAACAGAAGGCGGCAAAAATCGGATCGTTGCTCAACCCACGGCCCTGGCTGGGCTTGGAATGGCAGGACATTAGCGCAATCGATCAAGTTGGGGCGGTTGCAACATTCTTGGACAGCAACGGCGAGCCCGCATTGGTCTTTTTGGCTAAGCTTGGGCCAAATGCAGAAAAGCATACATTTGTTCAACGATGGATTGCCAATCAGGGTGGCATGAGTCGATTTCAATCGCTTGCGTCAAACGAGGGGACCAAATTTTATTCGATTGCGAGCGATGGAAAATCAGAAATATCCGCATGCATTGCGTTTGGTTCTCAATGGACTTGTATCTCTTCGTCGACCGTGGCTGTGCAGCAGTGGCTAGGTTCGCCAACGCTGAAAAGCATGCAGGCATCCGCGGGCCTCGAATCCATTCAACCTATTGTCGAAACAGACAACTGGGAGATTGGGGAGACGCGTTTTTGGTTGTCTCCCTGGTCGATCCTAAATGGTTACGCGGCCAAAAAAGATCCTAAGCTATTTCGTTCCGCAAAGCTGTTCGGGCTTGATGGACTTGGGGCGTTGAGTGGCGTAATCCTGCCACCTTCAACGGCTGAGAATTCATGGAGACTTCGTTATTCGCAGCAGTTGGCTGCTCCTCTGGCAAAGGGGCTTGCGATGCTCAGCTTCAAAACGGGTTCGAAAGTTGAGCCGCCAAAAATCCTTAGCGTCGAAATGGATCAGGTAGCGATATCTTACCTCGACATGAAGCCTTGGTTTCAAGGGGTAAGCCATGCGGTTGATCAGATGATCGACGAGGAAACGCCGGGAAACTTTGCTGATCTTGTGGATAGTATCTTAACGGACCCAGAAGGACCAAAGATCGATGTTCGAAAGGAGCTGATTTACCCATCCGGGCCGTTGATGTTTAACTTTGGAGAATCGAGCCCCGACCGCAAAAACGCGGGTCAGTTTCAGCGCAATCAAGTCTGGGCGTGCTTGCTGCAAGACTCAAAGAAAGCATCGGTCACCATCAACAAACTTTTTGAGAATGACAAAGATATTAAATCGGAACAGATGGGATCGTATCGGGTATGGAATACTGTCAATGACGAATCGCTATTTGTCGCAGTAACAAAAGGTGAAAATCAAGCGATCTCTGTGGCTGCGATCGACAGCGCGTATCTCTATCTCTCGACCGATACGACTTGGTTTAAGGGGTTGCTTTCGGGTAATAGGGCATCGCAGGAAGTTAATCGCGGACGACCAGCGCTGTGGAATTCGTATCTGCAAAAGATAAAGTCACCGCAGTTCTCCACGCAACAGGGACTGTTTTTAGGGTCTTGGTTTGCGAGAAGCTGGACTCGACTACCCGAGCCATCGCACAAAGAGTATGGCGCTATTGATCTTCCGTCTTTTTGTTTGACGAAGGTTCTGGTTCCAGGGCTAGCAACCGCTGATATTCCCAAATGGAGCCAAGTTCAACCGGCTTTCGGCGTTCTTACCCACTCGGCAGTTCAGAACGAACGCGGCATTGACGGACAGATTTGGTTGTATGCAAATCAATAGTTATTCGTAATAGCACGCCGCGCAAGCAAGTGGAACAAGGTAAATCAATCCATCACTAGCTTGCGCGTCGTGCCGACAAACAGCGATCCATCAGTTGGTCGCAGACACGCATCACCTCTTCGGAAGAAATCGAGAGCATTGGCCTACAATCGGTTTTCCTCGCAGATGCTGTCAACAAACGAACGTTTTGTACACCCGCGTTGTTAGTTCCATACGGACCTACTCTCGCGATCGGCATTGGTCCGATCAACCCAATCGTTGGCGTTCCATGAGCGACCGACAAATGCATCGGGCCCGTGTCGGAACCAACGAACAGGCTCGAACGGCGAATTAAACTGCCTAATTGTGAAAGGGTTGTGGCAGGCGAGAGCGTTGCATGTCCACTTGATCCGGCAACGACTTGGTCGGCAGCAAACTTTTCTTTTTCACCTGACCAAACCACAAGGCATTGCATACCCCAGTGTTCACCAAGATGCTTGGCTATGGTAGCGTATCTATTCGATGGCCAAACTTTAGAAACCCAACCTGCTCCAACGTTAATGATGGCAAAACGGCCTTCAAGTTGTAGTGATGCAACTGTTTGTTCTGCAAAACAACTATTGATTTCTTGTTCGGGCAAATCGAATGCCACCTTGGAGTCGTGTACGCCGAGCAGTCTTAATAATTCTAAACCTCGATCAACAAGGTGCTCCGACTCCGGCTTGTAAAGTCGATTGTTTAGAAAACAGCTCAATTCACGACCATCGAATTTGTCGCGATGGAAGCCGAGTCGAGACTTAGCGCCGGATAACCAGGCGATGAGTGAACTCTTAGTTAGCCCTTGCAAATCAATGGTTGTGTCAGGTTTCCACTGTCGGAGGTTAGTCGCGAGAGCCAATAGTTCTCGAGGTGACTTGAACGTACGCTTGGAGACGATGAACATTTCGTCGAGTGCCGAGTGGTCTTGGATGAGCTGTGAGGGTGTGCGTTCGATGACCCAGCCAATTCGAGCGTCAGGGAAATTGCGCCGAATGGAGTTTAGGACCGGGACACTGAGGATGCAGTCACCAATTGCAGATAGACGAACAATTAAGATGCGTTTCGTCATGGAGCCATCCAAGGCGTCAGAGTTTGAAAGCGTTTTTACGGGAGTCGCACGGGGGTTGCATATATAGGCAAATTATGGAAATTAGGAGAAACAAGCCAAGGAATCAAGTTCACTTAGTTCTTTTGCTGGCAATCGCAATCCGTCACACCTTATCTCACTCCAAAGTCTACCATCCAATTTCCTGCCGTTTGACTTTGGATTGCGAGCGAGGAATTTAGCATTCGCAAAACCATAGAATGCGGTAAGCGCACACGACAGCCAGTCGGTTTTTGGGCGTGCGTCGCCTAGGCGGTCGCGTTCCGCCTTTCCTTTGCGGCAAGCCGCCGCTTGGCCCGGTCGTATTGCTTTCGCTCTGCTTTGTCCCTTCGCTCCTCGACTCGGTGCGTTCGTCAGGGCAAACGCACACTAAAGTGTTGTCAGGCCAAGTAGTTGCGTCAAGTAGTTATCGTTCCAGCCTGCCATTCGGCGTTGCATAGCGATACTTTCTT
>JAYVPE010000753.1:0-3016 GCA_043757575.1 Pirellula sp. | reverse complement strand
TCCAGATAGGGTAACAACTGATAGATCCATCCACCGGGCTGAGCTGGCCCAACTCCCAGTGAGGGAACACCAGCCCAGTTCTTGCTCCAGCCGCCGGACGGCAAATGCTGATGGGTCGCCTCGAAGCTGCCAACGGCAATTGCGATCTGTCTCAAATGGTTTGCACACTGCGAGCGACGACTCGCTTCCAACGCTTGCTGAATTCCAAGCAGTGTCAAGCTCAGTAGGATTCCAGCGATGGAAATAGCAACCATTGTTTCGATTAACGTGAAACCAAGCTTTGGATTACTCATTTTGATTGTCCACTTCCGGGACTGTTGACCGACCGAAGAGCCCCAAGAGCGGCTTGAATCCTATCGAGTTTCTTCACTTCGCCCCCAGAGGCGTAAAACTCTGCTGGCCAATCATAAATAACGTACTCTTTCCATTTTCCGTCAGGATTGATGAACGGTGGACGGGATTCTCCTTCCCTGAATAACTTCGACACGCCTTCAAGAGTCATGAGCGGGGCATCCCATTGCGGCACAGGAAGAATTTCCTTTCGTAGTTCGTCGAACAGATGCCGATACTCCCCATATTTACCAAGTTTGCTAAGGCTGTTCAGAATTAGATTCATTCTAAGTCGGGCGTCCGGATAGGAAGAAAAAATCGTTAACGGACCAATGTTGTTCCACTTCTTTTGATCTGTAATTTGCTTGAGAAAGGCAGCCTCTGACCTTTCCATTCTGGCGAAGGCGTCAAGTAAATCACTAGTCGTTCCATATTCAGCAACACAATAAAGTACGAAACTGACAGCGTGGCATTCACGTGACCTCATTTGGATAGAACCAAATGCACTAACAACGACCTTTTCGAAATGAGTCATCACGGCATCAAAAGAGGACAACGCTTTAACTCGACTCTCGTCATTCGGCAGGGCTTTCATTTCATTAAGTATTTTTATCAACCGCCGATTGGCCAATATGGCGATGATCTGTCCGTCTGAGCGCGCATGGATAGTTACCATTCCAGCCGTATGACCTGCCATCACATCACAAACGTCGGGATCGTTCCCTTTGAAAGACTGTTTCTTAATCGAAGCGTCCAGCGATTCTCGATTCAAAACCTCGATACATCCGGCAATATTTTTCAAAGTGTGTGGCATCAACTCGGCGGGGTTTTCGCGAACGACTACATGGCGTTGGGATTTGACCCCTGAATACCAGTATCGACTAAGGAACACACAGATCAGCAAAGCAAGTAACGAACCGACGACCATCAACATTTTTTTGTTCATTTGAACGCCTTCAAAAACGCGAGCTCACCATCTACTTCGGTTTGTACTTCACGCCTCGCGTCCACGAAGGTCCGGTTGTGCCGGCTGGTGGCGAGTTCTGGTCTGTAATAGGCCATATATGCAAGAATATTTGACTCTCTCGAAATTTTTCTTCTGTATAAAGTATGCCAGTTCCGGAGGGACCGACTTCGTAGAAATAAAACTTCAATGAGTGAACAAATCCCCCAATAGTTCCTTGTTCTAAACAAAAGCAAGTTGTTAAATGATGAAAATACGCAAGTTGAAAGTCGTCTGATATCTTGGTGGAGATAAGTTCGTTCCAGTGGGTTGTTGTGCCAGTTGCAAATGAATGACAATTGTAAAAAAGGTTGGGCTCAGGACGGGAAAGAAATTGGTTTGCACCATATCGTGCTGTAAAAAAAAGCTTCCATCCTTCTTCGATCATTGCCTTTGTGATTTCAACCCCGTCCTTGTCATAAATCGGAAAATTGGTGCCGACATGAACATGTTGGTACGTGCTGCTCAACTTTGTTCGATGTGCAGGGTCACTACATGGAGGCGTCGCGCCTGGATGTCCCCAAGATCCCGCCACATACAACCATGCTGGTTCTATAGCTGACAATCCACCCTTGAATGCTGTAACCTTTTTCCAGCTGCCTAATCCATCCGGAACCGTGACCTCTATTACTACCCAACCATTATTTGGGAATGAATTCTGAGCCATCGTCGTCGAGCTCAAATACGAAAAACCCATTGAATGCACGACCGCTAGTACGCAAAAATAAAGCCAGATCGCACTGCAATTGAAATAGCCCTCTTGAATCTTTGGCATGACAAATTCCCCTCTTTTCATTTTGTTGACGAAAAACTCAAATTCGAAAGTTTGGTCCGAGTCCGTGCAATCTTCCTTTCGACTTTCGACTTTAGACTTTAGCTTTGTTACTCTCGCTTCGCGCACGCGCACAACTCAGCAATCGCACGAAAAAAATCCATCGCCACAATCTTTTTCCCTTCCTTTCTGCTTCGCGACTTATAGCCAATTTGCAACTCAGCAAATCGACATCCACGCGCCATTCGTATATTCAATTCTTGGCACAGTTCAAAGCCCTGGCTACGAAGTGGCCAAGATTTCACTAGGTCAGAACGGAATAGCTTGTAACAAGTCGCTGGATCGGTGAGTCTCAAGCCATGCACAACTCGCAAGACGAACGCCAGCAACTTGACGGCGATGTAGTTTGCTAGTGCACCGCGATTGGCTGATCCACCATCGAGATAACGCGAACCATAAACCGCATCCAGTCGATACTCTACGGCATGTCGCAAAAGCCGGCAAATATCTACAGGATTGTATTCCAAGTCCGCGTCTTGAACGACGACGTATTCGCGATCTACCAATCCTAAACCAACTCGGAACGCGCTTCCCTTGCCTTGATTGGTCGCTTGGTGCAGGTGTTGCAAACCTAATTCGGTCACCAGACTTTCGACTAGCTCCCCACTGCCATCCGTCGATCCATCGTCTACGACAATAATTTGTGCGAGTGGCAATGCAGCTCGAAGACTCTTCAACAATGGAACGATCGTTCTCGCCTCATTGAAGCAAGGGACAATCACGCTAATCAACGCGGAGAGCGTCGCATCCGTTGATCGCTCAAAAGAACTAGCTGTAGAAGCTCGCCCGCTTAGTAGCTGGTAGCTGGTAGCTGGTAGCTGGTAGCTGGTAGCTGGTAGCTGGTAGCTGGT
>JAYVPE010000752.1:0-11219 GCA_043757575.1 Pirellula sp. | reverse complement strand
TGAATTCGTCTAACGATTATGACACCATCAT
The DNA here is from genome assembly GCA_043757575.1 of Pirellula sp. Taxonomy (GTDB): domain Bacteria; phylum Planctomycetota; class Planctomycetia; order Pirellulales; family Pirellulaceae; genus JBKCUI01. The sequence goes on along the minus strand of JAYVPE010000752.1, from coordinate 11,188 downwards.
TATTGGCGCTGGAATGAGCGGGTTGGCCGCTGGCATTCGATTGGCCCATTACGACCAAAGGGTCTGTGTTTTAGAAAAGCATTGGACGATTGGAGGGTTGAACTCTTTCTACCGCGTCAACGGTAGAAATTACGATGTCGGCCTCCATGCCATGACCAATTTCACTGAAAAAGGTGCCAAAAAAGGCCCTTTGGCCCGACTTCTTAAACAGCTTCGTTTCAAGTGGGACGATTTTCAATTGGCAGAGCAAAAGGGTTCGCGAATAGCCTTCCCGAACGTCCATTTGGATTTCAATAATGATATCGAAATGCTTCAAACGGAAGTGAACGCCAAGTTCCCCCACCAAAAGGATGCGTTTCAAAATCTACTGAATCGACTCGTTGAATACGACGATTTAGCCCAAGAAGATTTTCAGCTTTCCACTCGCAAAATTCTTTCAGAGATTCTGAGTGATCCACTGTTGATAGAAATGCTCCTCTGTCCACTGATGTGGTACGGCAACGCCCGAGAGCACGATATGGACTGGGGTCAATTTTGCATCATGTTCCGCAGTATTTTTCTTGAAGGCTTTGCGAGACCCTTTAAAGGGGTGCGACTGATTCTGAAACACTTGGTCCGTCGTTTTCGCGAACTCGGAGGTGACTTGCGATTGCGAAGCGGAGTCGCTCGGATCCGCATCGATGGCAATCATGCGATAGGGGTGGAGCTTGAAAATGGAACGATGCTGACCGCCAAACGAATCCTTTCAAGTGCTGGCGTCGTAGAAACCATGCGATTGTGTGACGATAATTCCGTTTGCGAAGTCTACATGGCAGGGGAAATGTCGTTCGTGGAATCTATTTCTGTACTTGAATGCCAACCCAAAGCATTTGGCTTTGACAAGACCATTGTGTTTTTTAACGATTCAGACCAGTTCCATTGGAGCAAACCAGTTAATCGGTTGTGCGATCTTCGAACTGGCGTTATCTGCTCTCCAAACAATTACGCCTACTCTAGTCCCGACGGAGAGTTGGAAGCAGGCTTCGTTAGGCTAACGACGATCGCTGACCATAAACGTTGGTCGGCGCTTTCGAATGAACACTACGGATCCGCGAAACTCCGTTGGTACGACGAATCGGTCGCGGCCGCAGTACGATTCATGCCAGATTTCCGGCGCCATGTTATCGATACCGACATTTTTACGCCGAAAACGATTCGTCGCTTTACATCGCATGACAACGGAGCAGTCTACGGTGCTCCTCAGAAACAACTCGACGGAACCACCCGCATAAGCAATCTTTTTTTGTGCGGCACCGATCAAGGTTTCGTCGGAATTGTAGGCGCAATCGTCAGTGGGATCTCGATGGCGAATCAACACTGCTTACTTGTGGACTAAATGTGGCCGATCGCTCCGCGATCGTTGCGTGGTCCACTAAGTTTGTTTCTCATTGCCCATTGTGGTATCCTGAGTCATGTTCCTGGCCAATAGATCTGCTCGCATAGCAGACGAACCTACGTTTTGACGGTGCAAATTTTGCTTTTCATTATCGCGCTGTTTGTTTTAGTTCTATGTCTTGCTGCCGATGAATCTGACAATCAGGCGGTTCAATCTCTTTTCGATAACCACTGTCAGGATTGCCATACCGGATCAAAACCATCTGGTAACTTTTCGATTGAGAAACTAAAGCCACTTCGCGAATCGCTTGAGGATTCGACTTTCAACGGCAATGACTGGGAACGCATAGTACGACGATTGCGAGCGGGTCAGATGCCACCACCTGATGCAGACCGACCCAACGAATCGGATTACTTCACTGCCACTTCTGCAATCGAGAAGTGGTTAGACGAGAACAGTCGGCTGCATCCTTATGCTGGTCGGACTGACACGCTTCGCAGAATGAATCGAACGGAATATCAAAACGCGGTCCGCGATCTGCTCGCGTTGGACATCGATGCAAATGCCTTGCTGCCGAAGGACGACTCCAGTCAAGGATTTGACAACATCACTGTCGGTGAGCTTTCTCCGTCACTGTTGAATCGCTATTTGACCTCGGCTCAAACGATCAGTCGCATTGCCCTCGGTCGAGAGGGGCTCGGTCCGATGGGAATCAACGTACGGGTGCCTGCTGATCGAACACAGGAATTGCATGTCGAGGGATTGCCATTGGGAACCCGTGGCGGTGTACTCATCGAACATACTTTTCCTCGCGATGGAAACTACGAAGTCCAATTGCGATTGGCCCGTGATCGGGATGAAAAAGTGGAAGGGCTTTCCCAAAAGCATTCGATCGATCTGCTTATTGATCGCGAGCAATTACATCGGTTTTTCGTGATGCCGCCACCTAATCGCGAAGACTATACGCATGTCGATTCGCACTTAAAAACGCGAATCTATGTAACATCTGGACGTCATTCCGTCGGTGTTGCCTTCGCCTACGCAGGCTCCCCGTTGATTGAAACGAAACGTCAGCCCTTCGACGCCGCGTACAATCGACACCGACACCCCCGGATCAATCCAGCACTTTTCGAACTCTCCATCGTCGGTCCATTCGATTCCGAATCTCCCGGCAACCCGCTTAGCCGAAAGGCCATCTTCGGACAGGAATGGATGGATGCCGACAAAACCATTGAAACAGCGAAACGCATTTTAACTCGGCTGGCACGTTTGGCGTTTCGCCGTCCCGTGAGCGAAGAAGATCTTGAGTCGCCGATGTGGTTTTTTGAAGAATCGTTCCGAGACGGCGGCTTCGATGCTGGTCTCGAAGCCGCGTTGACATCGATTCTTGTAAATCCCAATTTCCTATTCCGAATCGAAGAACAGCATGCTTCAGTCAAAGGCGGTTCGACCTACGCGATCAGCGATTTGGAACTGGCCTCACGTCTCTCCTTCTTTTTGTGGAGCAGTATTCCAGATGAGCGTCTCCTGTCCCTCGCTGAATCAAACAAGCTTCATCATCCTACAGTCTTGACGTCAGAAGTAGAGCGCATGTTCGAGGACGAGCGATCAAGTTCCTTGGTCACCAATTTTGCTTCTCAATGGCTGTATCTCCGCAACCTTGAGTCAATCACGCCTGATCTTCGGCTCTATCCTGATTTCGATGACAATCTGCGACAAGCTTTTAGGCGAGAGACGGAATTACTGGTCGAAGACGTCATCTCAAAGGATCGCAATGTCCTTGCATTGATTCGGTCCAATTTCACGTTCTTGAACCAGCGACTTGCCAAACATTACGACATCCCGCACGTCGTGGGTAGCCACTTTCGTAAAGTGGAATTGCCCTCTTCGAGCGAACGGGGTGGTATCCTTCGTCATGGCAGTATTTTGACTGTGACTTCCTATGCAACCCGCACATCTCCTACGATTCGAGGCAACTGGATTTTGGAAAATATCATCGGAACACCTCCACCACCACCGCCACCGAATGTTCCGGCTTTGAAAGACAAACAGGATACGACTGGGATGTCGTTGCGAGAACGTCTCGCAATGCATCGTTCCGACGCAGCTTGTGCATCATGCCATAATTTGATGGACCCGGTCGGTTTTTCACTCGATAACTTTGATGCGTTGGGACGATGGAGGCAATTCGACGATGGCCAGCCGCTCGACACCGTCGGAATAATGCCTGACGGTTCCCTTGTGCACGATGTTGCAACATTGGAAGACAGTATTTTGAAACGCCCTAAGGTTTTTGTTGGTACAATGACCGAGAAGTTATTGACGTTTGCACTGGGAAGAGGCATCGAACATCGCGATGGCCCGGAAGTGCGAAAAATTGTAGATTATGCTGCTAAAAAGGACTTTCGATTTTCCGCGATCGTCCGAGGAATCGTATTAAGTAAGCCATTCTTGATGAGGGACACAGAATGAACATTTTCAAAAAAGCACTTTCTCGCAGGACCATGTTGAGAGGAACTGGAGCAACCATAGCGTTGCCATTGCTCGATGCGATGATCCCTGCGTTGACGGCAATCGCCGCGACACCGGCTGCAAGCGAACAGCTTCGCAGAATTGGATACATCTATATTCCAATGGGCTGCAATCCCTCGGAATGGACGCCCACTACTAATTCGCTCGACCTACTGCCATCCAGTTTATCGCCGCTCGAAGATGTTAAAGATCAGGTAAGCGTAATCAGTGGAATGGATCTCAAGAATGCCTATCCTGGTTCGCATGCGACATCCAACTCTGCCTTCCTAAGTGCCGCACGAGCAAAATTGACCGAAAGCACGGACTACTATCTTGGCACGACCGTGGACCAAATTGCTGCCAAACAAATCGGGCAGTCGACGCCGCTCCCGTCGCTCGAATTGTCCATGGATCTTTTGGCGACTGTTGGACAATGCGACAACGGATATGCGTGCGTTTACCAAAACAATCTGTCATGGTCGTCGCCGAGCACTCCGCTCCCGGCCGAAGCCCACCCACGCCTCGTTTTTGAGAGCCTCTTTGGCGAGGGAGGAACGCCCGATCAACGCCGCGCCCACTTGAAAAAAAGGGCCAGCCTCCTCGACTCGGTTACAAAAGAGATCAAGCGATTGAAGTTGCGAGTTGGACCATCGGATCGCAATAAAATCGACGGCTATCTTGAAAACGTGCGCGATGTCGAACGTCGTATCCATCAAGCCGAGTCCGCAGTGAAAGACAACCCGCTTCCTGACTTGGATCGACCTATTGGTGTACCATTCGAATATGCGGATCATGCTCGACTGATGTTCGACCTGCAGCTTCTCGCCTTTCAGGGCGACATCACCCGAGTGACTACGTTTCAGCTCGCTCGCGAAGCAAGCAATCGAACTTATCCTGAGATTGGAGTTACTGACCCGCATCATCCGATCACGCATCACGGAAAGGATCCTGAGAAATTAGCCAAAATTGCAAAGATCAATCAATTCCACGTCTCTTTGTTTGCAGAGTTCTTAAAGAAGCTCAAAGCGACGCCCGAAGGGGAAGGATCTTTGCTGGACCATTCGCTATTTCTCTACGGTAGCGGAATGGGTGACTCCGATCGGCACGACCATTCGGACCTTCCAATTTTAGTTGCCGGCGGTGCTGCTGGTAAAATGCGAGGCGGGAGACATATTCGATTTGACAGTCCAACTCCGCTTTCCAATTTGCATTTGACATTACTCAACAAAGTCGGTGTTCCCCTCGAAACATTTGCGGATAGCAACGGTCGGGTCGAAGATCTATTTGATCCAGTGACCCTGTAATTCTGAAACAGCCTGGGTAATGGATATGGCTTTGAAACAAAACGATCAGGATACGCGGCTCGTATTTGGTAACACCACGAATCGCCGAGACCGTGCGGTGTGGAATGTTTTGCTATTTGTTCTTTTGATTTCTGCTGTTGCACCGGTTTCGATAGGTGCCGAAGGAACACTTGCTAACGCAATCGAAAAACGCGACTGGATCGCTGTAGAAAAACTATTAACCGATCCTGAGCAAATAAAACGAACTCAGCCAGATGGTATGACCGCATTGCACTGGGCTGTCTTTCATAAGCGAACGGAGCTGGTTCAGCAGCTACTTACAATCGGGGCCACTGTTGATGCTCTGACGCATTATGAGGTCACACCGCTCTCGATCGGTTGTCTTCAAGGAGACGCAGTTAGCGTGAAATTGTTAGCTGTCGCCGGAGCGGACGTAAACCGTATCATGCCAGGGGGTGAGGTACCATTAATGACTGCAGCACGGAATGGCAACGCGGACGTTTTGAGAGTCTTGTTGAAGCATGGTGCTACGGTTGATGCGACCGAGCGAAAAGGCCAAACGGCTTTGATGTGGGCTGCGGCGGAGGGAAACGCGGATGCAGTTCAAGTATTGATCGACGCTGGCGCTGATCTAAAGCGAGAACTGAAATCGGGCTTCAACGCAATCATGTTTGCAGCGCGCGAGGGACGAATCGAGGTTGTCCGGTGCCTACTGGATTCAGGCATTGATGTTAATGCTGTCATGGGTCAGGACAAGAGCCAGGGTAGAGGGCCGAGGCCCGGGACGTCAGCCTTGATGCTAGCCGTTGAGAGTGGTCACTTTGAACTAGCACTCTATTTAGTGCAACGTGGAGCCGATCCTAACGACCAAAGAAGTGATTACACACCACTTCATGCGTTGAGCTGGGTGCGAAAGCCAGCCAGTGGCGATGGTATCGATGGCGATCCCTCGCCACGCGGTTCGGGAAATGTACCAAGTCTCGAGTTTGTTCGAAGAATAGTTCAGGCAGGTGCGAATGTGAATGTAAAATTGGAACGAGGGCAGGCCGGTAAAGCCAAATTGAACATGGAGGGAGCGACCCCTTTTTTACTTGCCTGTAAGACCGCCGATCTCCCGCTGCTCAAGGTGCTTCTTGAGTTGGGTGCGGATCCGAAATTGGCGAACGTCGATAACTGCACTGCGTTGTTGGCAGCATCGGGGATTGGGACTGTTTCAGTCGGTGAGGAACCTGGGACGGAATCCGAAGTGATCGAAACGATCGAGTTTCTGCTTGCACTCGGAGCGGACATTAACGCGGTAGACAACAACAAAGAGACAGTCATGCATGGAGCTGCATATCGCTCCCATCCGAAGGTCGCTGAACTGCTTGCACAGCGTGGTTCGCAGCCTTCCGTCTGGAATCACAAGAACAAACACAATTGGACGCCCATGTTGATCGCGCAGGGCAGTCGCCCAGGAAGTGTCAAGCCGGACCCCGCCGTCATTGCAGTACTTGAAAAACTCTTGAATGCAAATTGAGAAAATGAAAAACGGAACGACACTCGGTTGTTTGGTTATCGTGGTGTTCGTGTTCGGTTTGCCAGGATTGGCCCAGTCTCAGTTCGATGCCCATGCTCCCGAACCGCTTCCGCCTCTCGAAGGAACCTTATTCCTGCACGGAGGCGGTGCCGTGGATTTCGAAATGCGACAGCGATTCACAATGCTTGCAGGTAGCAAGGATGCTCGCATCGTGGTGATTCCAACATCGGACTTGAGCGACCCATTGAATCCAAAGAAGATAGAGGTATGGCTGCAGCATCAACCAAAAAGCGTAGATTTTTTGCACGCGGAATCCAGGGCTCAAGTAACAGATTCAAATTTTGAAGACCTTCTTAATTTCGCAACCGGTGTTTGGTTCAGTGGCGGAAAGCAGACTCGGCTTATCGACATTTATGCAGGTACGAAGGTCGACGAAGGCATTATGAAGTTGTTGGCTCGTGGCGGAATCGTCGGCGGAACATCCGCTGGTACGGCGATCGCGTCCAAGGTAATGTTGGTGTACGACGAAATACGTACGGGATTTGATTTTCTGCCAGGGACAATCGTCGATCAACACTTCCTTGCAAAAAATCGAACCGATCGCCTTCGTCTGGCTGTAGACAAGTATCCAGACCGAGTTGGATTCGGCATTGATGAAAAGACGGCACTCATTGTGCGAGGCCGACAGTTGGAAGTCATGGGTGTGTCAGACGTAGTGGTCACAATTGCTGCTTCTGCGGACCGGCCTGCACGAAACGAGATTCTAAAACCAGGGATGCGGGCAGATTTAATTGCGTTAAGACGTGCGGCACAATCTCGACAGGCTGCAGCATTTCCAGTTAAGCAAGTGGTTACACCGAAGTTGGTTCGTGGGAGTCTTTTAATTGCCGGTGGTGGAAATCTACCAGCGGAAGCTCTTAAAGCATTTGTACAGCTTGCAGGTGGAGAGAACGCGCAAATTGTTTACATACCCTGTGAGGAAATGAAGACAATTGAGCAAGAGCCCGGAATGGTGCGAGTGTTTCGAAAAGCGGGAGCTGGACAAGTGAACTGGCTGCATACTAAGGACCGTAGCTTAGCGAACGACCCCGCTTTTGTGGCAAAACTGGCTACGGCGACAGGTGTCTGGTTTGGGGGCGGGAGGCAATGGAATTTAGTAGATTCGTATGAAAATACGGAAGCGCATCGGCTGATGCATTTGATACTCGAGCGGGACGGTGTAATCGGTGGTTCATCGGCTGGCGCCTCGATCCAAGGTGATTACATGCCGCGTGGCGATCCAATGGGTAACGCACAAATGACGGCGGAGGGATACGAACGAGGCTTGGGATTCTTAACAGGTGTTGCAATCGATCAGCACTTCACTCAACGGAATAGATTCCCCGACATGGCTTTGCTCAAAAGATCCTTTCCGCAATTATTAGGTATAGGAATCGACGAAGGAACTTGTTTGGTAGTAAAAGAAAATAAAGCGGAAATTATTGGCCCTGGCCAAGTTGCCTTTTTCGATCGCCCGATTGGCTCGGATGAGATTGAAGCACATACTAGAGTCGTTTCTGGACAAGTCTATGACCTTAAATTGCGCGTGATTGTGGATTCCTCGAAATAGGTAAGAGTCAGAGGACAGGCTGACCTGCGTCTTTTAGATTAGCCCGATCCATTTGCGCCCTATCCAGAATGTACCCAGGGCTGCAATCATCAAAGCTATCGTTAACGGATGTGCCCAAAGCTGGAAACGACGCAATGTTGAGGGCGGATCTGGAATGTTGCCGATTGCGGTCAGCAATTTCTCTCGATCACTTAACGAAAACACTTTGCCATTGGTTACTTTGGAAAGTTCCTCTAACACCTTTGGACGAGCGGCCAATCCAATTCGTTCTCGTGTTGCTCCCTGAACAAAAAATGTGGTTTCCAATATCGCCCCAGTCTGCTTGCAAGTCAAAATTACAGAATGCGAGCCCGGTTCGGCGACTTCAAAACGACCTTCAAAGGATCCCCAGCTATCGACGCCGCCACTAGCCAATCGTATCACTTGGAACTTTCCGGACGGAGCTTCGATTCTAACCGTGACGTCGCCGGTGGCCAAAGGCTCTCCGTTGGTTTCCATTACGTTGGCTCGCAGCGACAACGTCTGTCCGAGCATCGGCTGGTCAGGCGAAAAATAGAAACGCATCGACTCACCCTTTGCCATGTTCCGTTGATACGCCATCCATCGAACGACTTGGCCCCAAAAGCGATAGTGGTATTTGTCCTCAACGCCTCGCCGCCAACGCCATGCTCCATCGGTGCCCATAAACAATACTTTACCTGCGCCGAAAGTCTTCGTCACCAACAGCGGGATCCGCCCAAATTCGTTGCTCATGTCCTGGTGCACGCTGAGAACCTCGCTTCCGGCCTTGGCCCGAATCACCGGTGCATACCACTGAAAGCCAGGCAGCGTATTCCAAGCATCTAAATTTTCGTCTTGTGTATCAGCCAGCTTGGTCAACAAGCTTCGCCGCCCCGCTTCGGTTAATTCAAATCGCATTGGAGTCTTTGAGCCAAAGCCGTATGGCTGCGCAGGATCTAACGTTACGGGCATTAAAGGTTCGAGCGGTGTATCGAAAAGCGAATGTTCTCGACCTTGCCAGCCTGGCATGAAGACTAGTCCACTAGCTTGAAATTCAACTAGTCCACGAAGCAATTTGCATTGCTCTTCGCTCAAATGTCCCTGGTCGAGTCCAACGTCGCCAAGAAACACGACGTCATACTTTGAAAGCTCATCCATGCCATTTGGAAACTCTTTGATATAGTCCTTGTTCCCCCCACCCACCTTGCCCAGACCAGGGTGGAACAGCAAACAAGCAACGTCAACACCTGGATCGCGAGATAGTGCGTTCCGAAGGTAGCGGTACTCCCATCGCGGATAACTATCGATGACCAACACTTTGAGTTTTTCTTGCCGAATGGCGATAGGAGTCGACATCGTATTGTTGCTGGCGATGACTTCGTCTGGATGGGAAGGTATCTCGACAGTCAATGTGAAATCCCCTTCAGTCTTGGGCGTCCAAAAAACCGCATCGGAGGTCCGAGACATGGCCGTAATACGAATTTCCTTAATAATTCGCTCACCGTCTGAACCGGTCACAACGACGTTTGTGACATGGTCGCGAGGTAGAGAGGACTCTATCGTGAAGGGAATGCGAACGGCCTTATTGGTGATGCCGAACGTGGGTGTGTCGACGCTCAGCAGTTCGACATCGGGGAGGCGTGTGGCAGCACCGACAGGAATGGAGAGGATCGGAATTCCTTGAGATCGATATCGCAAAGCAGCATTCATGGGCGTTTGGCCAGCGTTCCAATCGCCGTCGGAAAGCAATACCACGCCGAGTATTCTTTGGTTCGATTCAATCGCCTGATTGAGAGCTGCGTTCAGATCGGTACTGTCCAACTTACCGTCGGATGGGAACGTGTTTAGTCTCACGTTCATACGCGATGCAAAGGAATTCCAAGCTTCTGGATTCAATAGGGGGGCGATGGCGGAAGCGCGAGACTGTGCTTCGGTTTGCCCTGAATCGATCTTGGTCAACACGTCTTTGGTCTGCATGCTCTGTGAGCCATCTGAAAGCACGATCAAGGTTGGTTTTTCGTCCGACTTAAACTCCTGAACCCATTCCGGTTGATTAAGCAATACCGCACCAACAAGTACGATTCCACAGCGAAGCAGTTCCAACCAAAACACAGACTTCAGATATCCGCTGCGCAGCCATGCAAAATAGGACAGTCCGAATGTAAGTGCACACACCGCGATCGAAAGTCCAACAAGCCATGGCTCGGTGGAAAAAGTAAAAGTCTGATTGGAATAAATCATAGATGCAATGATAACTCAAAAAAAACGGCAATGTAGCAATTTGAACGATCGCGCCGAGATCCTTTTTGGATGTCGCGGAGTGACCACCGAGTCACAATTTAAGCGTTAAGACTAGGGCGAATGCGTTTGACGTGCTCTTTCATGGTTAGACATTCAAATTGTCTTGACATCCAGCCGAGTAAATCCCGTGCGAGCTGCATTTTCGATTCCGCCTTGGACGCCATTCCAGGAAAGAACGATAGATCCGCTTCATCATCGCAGCCCATAAAATCTAAGGGGTGGAGCAACAAAGAGGGCTGAACTCGATTCAGCCAGCAAAAATTTAGAGCGGCATAAAAATAAGACGCGGCCGCGAATCGCGAAAAAGTAGCTAAGTACATTACATAGCTAAGATGAATCGGCACTTTGAACCATGGCATGGTCGTTACTGGCATTTCGACCAAACTTGCTCCATCAAAATGCCAGACGAATGGTCTTAGACGTTTGAAGCCGGCATTCCAATTGCCAAAAAGATGACTGCGCCGATCCCGTTCTTTTTTGCCGAGCCCACTGTGGAAAAAATAGTACGCACGCGCCACTGGCCCTAAAAACGTGGGAAATGTGGAAGCGTCGTAAAGGTATCCCCGATC
>JAYVPE010000751.1:0-3023 GCA_043757575.1 Pirellula sp. | reverse complement strand
CCTTGGCCAACCATCCGCGAGTTCCCGAGAGCGTTCGTCAAGAGTTCAATCGAATTGCTTTGACCAAAGACGAGTTTATCGACAATGACAATTGGCCCCGACAATTGTACGTTCGGGAAGCTCGTCGGATGGTGTCGGAGTACGTGATGAGCGAAAAGAACTGCAAGCGAGTGGAAGTCGTTTCCGACAGTGTGGGGATGGGCGCTTACAACATGGACAGTCACAACACGCAGCGGTACGTTACCAAGGAAGGCTTTGCACGCAATGAAGGAGACATTCAAATCGGTACTCGTCCCTATCCGATCAGCTATCGCAGTATTCGGCCCAAAGCAGACCAGTGCACCAATTTGTTGGTTCCGATTTGCCTAGCCGCGAGTCATATTTCGTATGGCAGCATTCGCATGGAGCCGGTCTTCATGGTAATGGGCCAAAGCGCGGCGACTGCCGCCGTGCATTCAATCTATGAACAAACGACTGTGCAGGGAATTGATCCGGAGAAGCTTCAAAAGCAGTTGTTGAAGGACGGACAAATGCTGGATTTTGATTCAGCGCAAGTAAAGTAGTATCAGGTTGGGAGATGTACCATTAGCACGAAGCGTCGGTACTAACCTTGTTTTTCTTTGACCGCCATCGTGCGTAAATACCACCAACACCGCCAATTACTACTAGAAAAACCGAACTAGGTTCTGGAACGGCCGTAATACTTCCACCCGAAAGGTTTAGGGTAGTGTTGTCTATGGACAATGAACCGCTCGGCCCTGTGAAAACCGGATCAGTTATTATTAATCGGATGTCTTGAGGCTCAGTGTTCGCGGCGACGGTAAAGTTGATGGTTTGGAACCGATCCGTACCGTCATTAAATTTCACACTAGCACCATTTGCTCCGGAAAAACTGATTGAATTTCCAGTGAAACCGGAAAAGTTATCTGGTGCTCCATTAAAAGGAAGTAGATTAAATTCTAGCCCGAAACCTGCGACTTTAGGAACGTCTGGCGTTGTTATAGTAAAACCCCCAATATTTACTAAGTTCGCTGTAGGCAAGCTCAAGGTCGCGGTAAAGCTGAAACTATTGACAAGATCGCTTGCGCTGTTGCCGACAAGTCCGAGTTTAATCGAAAATGACTGTTGAGATCCAGATGGCGCAGAAGATGGGTTGACGACTGTGGTAAATGATATGCTCGCATCTGCCATATTGGTGGAAAGTCCAGACAGAACTATCGCAATGAGCACTCGGATGGTTTGCATCAAAATTTCTTTCAGACGTGCTGATACGAGCAATGACTTAACGTCAAAATAATTAAGTGCATTTGCAAGGTCAACAAATATTTTAGGATTTTGTATTATTCTGTCGTTTTATTTGGAGTCCCGATTACAAATTACTCCGACGAGGCGATAACTTCGCCGCCACTGACTGTAGCCGTTCCCCGATACGCATCTCTATCGATGCTGCTAGACACAAATCGAACGGAACCGTCGACTAAGCCGAAATTACCCCCCCCAGTATGAGCACTATCAAATCCGGAATTACTGGCCTGATCATTTTTACAAGCTACTTTGCCAGCTCGAACCGTCATAGAGGCGGGCAGATAAGCGGCGCATACTGGTTTAGCATTTAACGGAATCGATGTGGTAGCAATGGTACTACCACTCATAAACCACATACTCCAATTGGTGTAGTCCGCAATCGATTCGCCCACCAGGTAGGTATTCGAGGTGCCGTCAGTAATGACTGACATGTTTGTTTTAGCGGCGTTGTTCCATCCCCGTGAAAAGACTCCGTTTCCTTTGTCTAAACTTGATCCTAGGCCGACGCCTACTATTGCAGTACCAAAACGCGAGGTACCTAGAGGTGCAGCAGTAGTGTTGTAAACCGCAGCAGGACCCGTTACGTTCCAATTTGCTCCCTGACAGCCCTTGTAGCTCGTTACAGCAAAAGGAATGGCCGGAAGTGGAGCGTTTGTAAGATCACCTCGAGCAGCCATTAGGTCTGGAGAAGTATCACTCGGGCATTTGAAAGCTGGGATTTTTTGTGTCGCTGCCCAAGCATTAATATTCCCGGTAACTACCGGCGGATTGGCAGGAACGGGAGCCAACATGCTTCCGGGCGTGAAATTGATTTGGTTGTATAATGCTGTCTGCTCGATATAGGGAAGTATTCCTATCATCCAGCTCGTTTGCCGACCTAGCGCAGGAGATCCCAGATTCGGCATGCCAGCACCTGATTGCTGCCAATAGCAGATTGGAAACGACTTAAAAGCGTCGTGGTATGTCTGACTTGCCAACGACAGCTGCTTGACGTTGTTGGAACACTGCATACGCCGCGCGGCCTCACGAGCCGCTTGTACCGCAGGCAAAAGTAGTCCAACCAAAATGCCGATGATCGCGATGACCACCAACAGCTCCACCAACGTGAAGCCTTTTCGAATTCTCAATCGCATAATATTTTCTCTGATAAATAGAAAAGGAACGTGTTTTGAGCGCCTAGAGGATCGATATTATCCGCAAACGCAGTTGTAAGCAACTTTATTGCAAAGTTCTTTCGGCCTTTTTCTTCTACGAACCTCTTTTCCCCAATCTGGAAATTGACCGCTGCAAACAGTCAAACTGGTGGTGAGTTTACCTCAAGTTCAACCCTACGCAAAAACTGTCAAGATTGGTTGGTTGATTCCAACTGAGTCAATGCCGCCGTTATGGCATCCAATTTGGCTTTTCCTAGCTTTCTCAGTGTCGCGATGTTCTTTTCGTAAATCTCTGCCGCATCCGGAAACGAATCAAGGGCTTGCGTGACGCTTTCCTCGCGCAACAGATGGAGGGTCGGGTACGGCGAGCGATTGGTGTAGTTGGTTACGTCATCGACTTCTGTATCAGCAAAATGATACTGGGGATGAAAACTCGCAACTTGGATAATGCCATCCAGTTCCAATTCCTCGATAGCCGAATCGCAGACCGACAGGAATTCGTTGTAGTCGATGAAATTGGTTAGCACATCGGGGTGGATCAACAGCGTCGATTCGATTTGCTCT
>JAYVPE010000750.1:0-3025 GCA_043757575.1 Pirellula sp. | reverse complement strand
CCCTTTCTATACGCATGGAATGGCGAACGATTTGAGTTTTGCACCGACTGCCTTTGGGCCGCTCCGATCGGGCTCCAGTTTGCACAAGGTGTTTCGGCACCTTCCCGAGAATGGGAATATTTAAAAATAGACGGCGATCATGTGAAGCCTCGCGATGGTCGATATGTTTTGCAAATCACGGAAGAACTTTGGGAGGCAGCTTATTTCGATTCCGTTCAATTGCTTGCCGTCGACCATCCTGCAGAGATTGAAATCTTTACCAACGAAAAGGTCGGGCCACCCGATTTGGCAAAATTCCGTGTGCACACGGTTCGCAATCGCTTGCAGCCGCGATCGGTCATCGATCAACGCGGAAACGATCTTTCAGAATTGGTTTCGAAACGCGATCAACGGTTCACGCGATGCTGGAAGGAGGGTTTCAATCAAGGGCTCGTGGAAGAACATTGGTTAGAAATTGACTTGAATGGAGACGGGGAAAACGCAGATGAAGTGACATTGTTTTTAACCGGGTGGGTTTTTCCCACATGCACTTCACTCAACTTGGCCATGTCCGAAAATTCGCTTCGACCTCGGCTCAGGGCACCCTCGGTGCATGTTCCAGATGAAAATGGAAAATGGGTGGAGGTTATTCCTTACGCTGGCTTCCCAGGCGGAAAGACCAAAACGATCGCAATCGATCTAACCGGAAAGTTTCCGTCGAACAATCATCGTGTTCGCATCGTAACCAACATGGAGTTGTGCTGGGATGAAGTGTTTTGGACGGCCGGGGAGGGTAAAGCGAAAGCTTTGGACTATCGATTGACCCAGCTTGATTTACTGAAGGCTAATTTGCATTATCGAGGCTTCTCAAAACAAATTCCTCAGCCAGGCAATGCTCCTAAGCGATTTGCATACGAAAAAGTCACCAAGGAATCGATTTGGCCACCCATGTCGGGAAGCTTTACCCGGTTCGGCGACGTCAAGGAGCTGATCGCTGACGCGGATGATATGCAGGTGGTTCTGGGAGCAGGCGATGAGATGACTGTGGAGTTTTCGACGGAAACACCAGTGCTCCCAAACGGCTGGAAGAGGGATTTTATTATCTACAATATCGGCTGGGACAAGGATGCAGATTTGAATACAATCCACGGCCAATCTGTGGAACCGCTCCCGTTTCGCGCAATGACAAAGTATCCTTATGAACCGGACGAGTCTTTCCCATCCGAAACGAAGCATACGGGGTTTTTGAAGCGGTATCAAACCCGCCTTCAGTCGCCTGGTTTGTTTTGGAACCAAGTGCGTGAAAACTAGAATGGGATAGACCGCGGGGAATTGCAAAGCTCATTTTTGTGACCCGGCGGCTCCGACCGCCGGGAATTGCCATGTCAGCGGACGGAGCCGCTGCCCCACAACCACAATCAATCAATCACTATAAGAAAACGTCAAAAAATGCAATTGAAAAAAGTTCTCACATGGACGTTAGTCGGCTTGTTGGGTTTTCGGCTAGCGATTGGATCCGAACGCTGTCTCGGCGAAGGGATGGATTACCCACTGGCCGTCGTTTCCGGGAAAGATAATTCGATTTACGTTGCTGACCGAAACCTGCCAGGAATTTGGAAAATTCAGGACGGAAAGGCATCGATTTATTTCTTGGGATCCAAAAAGTTTCGAACACCCTTAAATGCAGTTCGGTGTTTGGCCATCGATATCAATGGAAAGCTACTCGCAGGCGATTCGTCGACCCGTGAGGTCTATCGGTTTGATTCTCCCGAAAATCCAGTACCCATGACCGCCGGAGGGATAGGGATTCCAACTGCCATGGCGATCGATTCAAAAGGCACTTTATTCGTGTGCGATCTCGAGCTCCACTGCATTTTCCAAGTTCCAGCAGCGGGTGGTGCAGCTACCGAATTCGTGAAAGTGCCTGCACCGCGAGGAATTGCCATCGACGCTCAGGATCGAGTATGGGTCGTGTCTCATTCGAAAGAACCACTGGTTCGATTTGCACAAGACAAAACAAAGGAAGTCATAGTCAGTGAGCCTATCTTTCAATTTGCGCATCAAGTCGTCGTAGATTTGAAAGGAGACTGCTATCTAACCGACGGATATGCGAAATCGATTTGGAAAATCCCGGCACAAGGAAAACCTGAGAATTTTTTCAGTGGCGAACCGCTCAAAAATCCGGTTGGAATAGCATTGCAGAGCGAAAGGTTGCTCATCGCCGACCCTCACCAAAAGACCGTCTACTCTCTCCCATTGCAGGGTGAGAGAACTATCCAATCCGAGCTAAAGCAGTAGATATGTCGACCGCCACCACGAAGAGAGTTTACACGCCTCCAATCGGTAAAAGGCTAAAACGACTGCTTTTTGTAGTTTTTGCATTGCTGTCATTACTGTGTGCGAATTCTCTGTACTTGGCAACCATCACGTTTCTGGAATGGCAACGTGGCGAGACTTATCAGAACCAGTTTTACATGGTCATGTTTCTCGGGCATGTAGTTCTCGGACTCATCTTTCTATTGCCCTTTTTGGTTTTTGGTTTGATCCATATGTTGACGGCTCGCAAGCGCAAGAACAAGCGAGCGATACGAGTCGGTTACGCGCTATTTGCGGTCAGCCTAGTGGTATTGGGGTCAGGGTTATTGCTAGTTCGTGTAGGCGAAATTTTCGACCTCAAGCACCCCTCAACGCGATCGCTTGTCTACTGGATACACGTTGTTTGCCCAGTGGTAACGATTTGGCTTTACTGGCTTCATCGCTTGGTGGGCCAGAAAATCAAGTGGAAACTGGGGATCGCTTACGGGGCAATTGCGATCGCTTCGGTTGCTCTCATGGTTTCCATGCATACACAGGATCCGCGCGAATGGAACAAGATAGGATCAATTGATGGAGTCAAGTACTTTGAACCATCGCTCGCTCGGACATCGAATGGTGCATTCATATCAGCTAAAAACCTTGACAATGATGAGTACTGTTTGAAGTGCCATCCGGACGCCTATAAGAGTTGGAATCACAGCGCACATCGTTTTAGTTCCTTCAACAATCC
>JAYVPE010000749.1:0-11246 GCA_043757575.1 Pirellula sp. | reverse complement strand
CTGAAGAAGCAGCTTGGCTGTTGGCTCATTTGCCGCACTCAGACAAGCTTGTACTTAGGCATGCGAATTGTTCGATCTGGATTGCTAGAACAAAGCCTTTGTAAGTAATTCACAGCCAGTCTTAGCGATGCCGCGTGTCGTTGACCAAACTGTCGGATTATTTCCGGTCGAACCCGTGTGGCATCTCGAATTGAAGGAGCATTGGCCCCTTCTGGAACAGGAAAATTTGTGACAATGAATCCGACACCGATCAAGCAAACTATTGATGGGAGTACGAGTCAAGTGCGAGGTGGTCCTTCCCTTACCGCGGCGTGGCATTCGCTTCCGCTGATCGAGGCCTTCGAGCAGTTGCAATCCGATGCCTCTCAGGGTCTTACTCAAGTGGAGGCATCCGAGAGGCAAGATCAGTTTGGTCCGAATTCGTTGTCACAGGCGCGTGAGCGTTCGGCGATGGGCATTTTGATCGCACAGTTTCAAAGTCTGATCGTCGCCTTGCTGGTGGCGGCCACTGCAATTGCGTTTGCCTTGGGAGAAAACCTCGAGGCGATGGCGATCCTGGCGGTTATCGTTCTGAATGCAGCCATTGGCTTTCTTACCGAATGGAAGGCGCAGCAGGCATTGTCTGCTCTGCAAAAGCAGGCGGTGCCATTGGCTCATGTGATTCGGGACGGGACCGAACGGGAGATTCCGGCGGCGGACCTAGTGCCGGGTGATTTGGTGGTCCTCGCCGCGGGAGCACGAGTGCCTGCAGACGGTCGGATCGTCGAGAGCGCGCGGCTGCAAATCGAAGAGTCCGCACTGACGGGGGAATCACTCGCAGTCACCAAGACGTCTGACGAGCTGGACGACAAAGCAGCGTCGCTCGGCGATCGGCTAAACATGGCCTTTCTGGGAACGACCATCACCGACGGACGTGGCCGGTTGCTGGTGACGGCGACCGGTTCGCAAACCGAAGTTGGAAAAATCGGCACCCTGATCGACGGGGCGGTCGCGCGTTCCACGCCGTTAGAACAGAAGCTGGCTCGGCTCGGTCGCTGGCTCGTCGTGATCGTGTTGGGGTTGTGCGCCGTGATCGTCGGAGCGGGCTGGCTGCGTGGCACCGCTAACTTCTGGCAAATGCTCGAGATCGGGTTGTCTCTCGCCATTGCCGCTATCCCTGAAGGGTTGCCCGCCGTCACCACTATGACGTTGGCTTTAGGAATGCAGCGTATGGCCCGGATGCGAGCGCTCGTGCGGCGACTCCCGGCTGTCGAGACCCTCGGTGCGGTCACGGTCATCTGCACCGACAAGACGGGGACGTTGACCAAAAATGAAATGACGGTCTGCGTCTATGCGTTGGACCAGTGCCGCATCGATGTGACCGGCGCGGGGTACGAACCGGTCGGTACGTTTCAAATGGGCGATCGACGACTGGACCCACTCACCGATGAACGACTCGCGTTGGCAATACGCGTCGGGGCATTATGCAACGATGCCAAAGTCGATTGCAAAGACGGCGTTGACACGGTGCTGGGCGATCCGACCGAGGCAGCGTTGATCGTTGTGGCGGAGAAGGCTGCGATGAAACTCGCCGCAATGTCCGACGCGTTCGCGCGCGTCAGCGAGGTGCCGTTTGACAGCGTCAGCAAGCGGATGGTCACCGTCCATCGGAGTCCGCAAGGACGGATGATCGCGTTCGTGAAGGGTTCACCGGGGACAATGCTCGCGGCCAGCACAGCGATGGTTCGGGCCACCGGAGTCACGCCGCTTACGCCAGAAGAACGGAAACTGTGGACGCAGACAAACGAAGAGTTAGCGGGTGCCGCGCTGCGCGTGCTGGGTCTGGGCTATCGCGACTTGCCAGATGGTCACAGTCAAGAGGATCTCTCGAGAGAGCTGACTTTCGTGGGGCTGGTCGGCATGAGCGACCCGCTGCGCGATGAAGCCAAGACCGCCATCGCCACTTGTCGCAAGGCTGGGATTCGGACGGTGATGATCACGGGCGACCAACCGGCGACCGCTGGCGAGATCGCGCGGCAACTGGGTATCGACCGTGATCTGGAGAAGCAGCCTTTACGCACTGTCCACGGTCGCGAACTGGTCGGACTCGACGCGGTCGGCTGGAAATTGGCCGTTGCCGACGCGGCCGTGTTTGCTCGCGTCTCACCTGAAAACAAGCTGCAAATCGTCGAAGCACTACAGCAACAGGGCCACATTGTCGCTATGACGGGCGACGGCGTGAACGACGCCCCGGCCTTGAAGAAGGCGGACATCGGTATCGCCATGGGGATCAAGGGAACCGAAGTTGCTAAAGAGAACGCCGACATGGTCATCACCGACGATAACTTCGCCAGCATTGTCGGAGCCGTCGAACAGGGGCGGATCATTTACGAAAACATTCGTCGGTTTCTGCATTACCTGCTGTCCTGCAACTTTTCAGAAATCATGACGGTGTTTCTGGCCCTCATGATTGGCTGGCCGCTGCCGCTGGTGGCGCTGCAGATTCTGTGGCTGAACTTAATCACTGACATCTTCCCCGCTTTCGCCCTCGCGCTGGAGCCGTCTGCGCCGGACGTAATGAAACGCCCGCCGCGCGACCCGCAAGAGTCGCTGCTCACGCCGAACTTCGTTGGTCTGATTGTTTGGCAAGGCCTGCTGCTGGCGGGTGTCACGCTCCTCGCCTTCGCGGTGGGCTTACGCTGGCATGGGGACGATGATGATGGTTTGCGTCGCGCCACGACGATGGCCTTCATGACATTGGCCCTTGCCCAGGTCTTTCACGCCTTTGATGCACGATCCCAGAAGCGGTCGATATTCACGAGTCGCCTCTTTACCAATGGTTGGCTCTGGGCAGCAGTGGGGATGTGCATAATTCTCCAGATTGCGGCGGTTTGTGTGCCACTTTTGCAGAAAGTTCTTCACACGGTCCCGCCAACGATCTTGGAATGGGGTGTCATCGCTGGCTGCTCATTGCTACCTGTGCTGGTGGTGGAGATCATCAAGCTGATCGCTTTTCAAATGAGGAGGTCCCGATGAACCTAGCATAATCATCGACGAACACTACAATACCTTGTTGAGGGATGATAGATCCCGCACTCTAGCCACTTCATCCGGGCTCAAAACCAACGAATCCATTTAGCCGACAATAACCCATTGGACAACAAATGAGATGAACGCAGACACAATCTACAAACACATTTTGGTCGCCATTGACTTTTCAACGTGTGCAAAAGCCGCATTAAGACAGGCTGTCTGGTTTGCAAGTAACATCGGCGCGAAACTTACTTTGATCTATGCTGCTCATGACTACAAACGCTTTTCTCAAATAGCTCCGGAGATTCAACAAGAGTCAGAACTGAAATTGCGTCAACTGCTGTTGGACTTGCACGCAGACGATCTCGAGGTCCACTTTAAGACACAAATCGGCGAGCCGTTCGTCGAGATCATTCATGCAGTTCAGAGCGAAGGCTACGATCTTGTTCTAGCCGGAACTCGCGGGCTTGCAAATTGGGAACAATTCTTGGTCGGCAGCACCGCCAAGCGACTGATTCGCAAATGTCCTGCCTCCGTTTGGATTGTCCATGCCGACAATGCTGGTCCACCTACAGTCGTACTCGCAGCGACCGACTTTTCGGAGGTCAGTCGTAAAGCGGTACTCAGTGGGATTTGCGTGGCCGAGCGTTCTGGAGCCGAATTCCATCTGTTGCATGTCATCGACTCGGGTGATGTACCTGCAGATGTGATATCAAGAATTCCACACGGCAGCTCGCTCGAGCAGGAGATTCAGGAAGAAGCGCAGCGACGATTAGACGAGTTCGCAAAATCGCTAGGGACTACTCGCATTCGCATTCAGTCGCATTTGATTTTTGGAACACCCTGGAAAGAGATTCAGCGATTGGTTCAACAATTAGGTGTTGACCTGATCGCAATGGGGACGGTGGGGCGAAATGGAATAGAGGGACTATTGCTGGGGAACACTGCCGACAAAGTTCTCGATCATTGCGCCTGTAGCATTCTGACGGTGAAACCCGATGGTTTTGTTTCACCCATTGCCCCGCTCGCTTAGGCGATCGGCAGAATGAAAAGTACTGTAGGATGGGACCAATGTCCCGTCCGTTGACTCGTTCGGGACAATAATTCGGACAATAATTCGGACAATGGTCCCAAACTAAAACTGGTATCTCACAGCCTGCCGATCGCCTTAACAAATCCATTCCAATGCAGAATTGAAAGCGATATTCAAATTATGTACGAAACAGCCCCGTGACGATGAAAGACACCGAACTTGATGAATCCACTACTGTTGGCGATCCGAGAGAGTTGTCGCCGGCGGAATCGAACCTGGACGCCGTTTTTCGCCGCGAACATCCGGTCGCATGGTGGTTGACGCTCGTCGGTCCGATTTTTCTTACGTTGCTGATACTTGTGATTGCAGGTGTATTCAGGGGGCCAGCATTTGTCGGGCGGTTAGTTACAACTGCGGTTGCTACCTTCTTTTTTTTTGGAAAGCTTGTGATTCTCGGCGGTACCAACGGTGAGGTTGATCTCATTCGTTCTTTTTTTACGACAGAGGAGCTCGTGGTTCTGGTCCTTTATTTGGATCTTGTCACGGCTTGCGTACTTTCATTTCATCTCGGATTCCTATTCAAACTGCCACTGATTGGCTCAAAACTGACTGATCTGATCCTCGACGGTCAGTTCATCCTCCATTCGAATCCGTGGATGAGGAGGATGACGTTTCTTGGCCTCGTGGTGTTCGTATTCCTTCCAGGGCCAGCAACCGGCAGCACAGGAGCTTCGATCGTGGGTCGGCTCTTGGGAATGAGTCGCCTTGGCACATTCGTCGCTATCGTTTTGGGTAGTCTCCTGGGATGCGCTGGTTACTATCTGGGCGCCGAATTCATGCGACCGTATATCGCCCGTGAGAATCGCGCACTCTTGATCGGGGGCGTTGTCGTACTGGTCGGGTTCGTACTACTGCTGAACTATCGCTATCGACAACTGAAGTCCCGGTATCTCAAGCATCACGCTACCACGAAGGCCCACCGTGGAACTGATACTACCGGCGAGCATGATCGTGATGGGCAGTAGCGCACGAAGCGTTTGGGTACGACGCATACTAGACCTTGTGATTTGACTTAATTAAGGACAAAGAGAACGATGAAAGCCAAGAAGTTAATCCGAGTTGAAAAAGACGTGACGGTGTCCCTTCCATCGACGGCGAGTTTCGCAACCGAAACTTTGGAAGGAGCCGGATGCGCAGGTACCACAACCCCGTGTGAGGACACCGTTCGCCAGCGTGCCTACGAACAATGGCAAGCAGCTGGCTGCCCGGAGGGTGACGGCGTGGCGTTTTGGTTGGAAGCCGAGCGTAAAGTTGCTTCACAGGCCACTCCGGGAACGGAGTTAAAAGTATCTCACGAGTTCGACGACACGGTCGGGTTTTGATCGTTCCATTTACAAGATTTACGAAAAGGATTGCGAATGATTGGGACTGCTGTTTTCGACACGAAGCCCTATGACCGGGAATATCTTGGTAAGGCCACGGGTGCTGCACGCATCGCGTGGCGTTTTCACGAATTCCGATTGAGTACGGAGACCGCGTCCTCAGCAAAAGGTTCGCAAGTCGTATGCGTCTTCGTCAATGATCAAGCTGATCGCGATTGCTTGAAAACACTCGCCTCGCTTGGAGTGAAATTGATCGCGCTGCGGTGCGCTGGTTTCAATAACATAGACCTAGCTGCGGCCCGGGAATTTGGTCTGGCAGTGGTGCGAGTTCCGGCGTACTCACCGCATGCAGTGGCCGAGCACACCGTCGGGTTATTGCTGACGCTCAATCGTAAAATCCATCGAGCATACAATCGCGTTCGTGAGCTAAATTTCTCACTGAGCGGCCTGGTCGGATTCGACATCTTTGGCAAGACCGTCGGGATCATCGGCACAGGCAAGATCGGTCGCATTGCTGCGCAGATTTTCCGTGGCTTTGGTGCAGTCGTCGTTGCCTACGATCCCTTCCCCTCGCATGATTGGGCCGCTACCAATGGGGTTCAATACCTGGATCTCGATACGCTGCTAGCTACGGGCGACATCATTTCCTTGCATGTTCCGCTACTTGCAGAAACGCGCCACCTGATCAATGCACAATCGCTTGCCAGAATGAAGCCAGGTGTGTTCATTATCAATACCAGCCGAGGAAAACTCATTGACACCACAGCGCTCATCGCTGGTTTGAAAGCTGGGCATGTTGGCGGTGTTGCCCTAGATGTCTACGAGGAGGAGGAAGGTCTCTTTTTCGAGGATCTTTCCGGCCAAGTATTGATGGATGACGAGCTATCGCTTTTGCTCGTATCCCCAAATGTCCTAATCACGGCACACCAAGCCTTTCTTACTCACGAAGCGCTTAGCGAGATTGCTCGTGTGACAACTTGGAATATTCTCGCGCAAGAAGCGAACGAAGCATTTCTAGAAGGAACGAGTCTCTAATCCGGACCTGTCACTGAACTCAACGACACGTATCCTCATTCGTTGTCAGCCGTCGTTGGGGCTAGTAAAAATGGGACGCAGTTCATTTATTGCGGTTGATCGTTGGTGACGACTTTTTCGGACGACCCTTTGGGCGTAATGAGTGTTTCAATTGGAGTCTCACAGCCGATGGTGTTACCCACGAATCCGAGCCGTACGGTGTACCGCGAATAACGCTCTGACGTACGGACTCCAACTCATTTTCCGATTGTGGTTCATTTACGTAGGCTTGCCAAGATCGGGGCCGAGAAATCGGCCACTTGGATAGAAGTTCCCTTTGTTTGGCATCGCTATATTGTCTGAGCCACGCACTTCCGTACTCCCAGTCTTCCGCTCGCTTACATAGCTTAGCACGCAACGGATTGCGTTGCTCGTACCGTCGGTTACTGCTCCTATTCTCTTGTAGATCCCTACTCCGCCAAAAGGCCTACGCATCTGGGAAGCACCGTTTACGCCGGCGAGAATATTGGGGACACCACACTTTTGAGAGCGTGCTCATTCTCTGCCCCTCGATTTGAGATAATGTCGGCACTGACTGCTCGCGAAATCGGTCCGGCTTCTCTGTATAGATTCAAATCATTTCAAATAAGCGCAGACAACCAACTTTGCCAGCAGTTCCACACGGCGACACGTTGTAGAATTCGGTTGCGGGAGCGTTGCTTACACTCGCGCTCGGTAAAACTTGCGATGCGTTATAAGACGGCGAGCCTCCGAAACACTTTTTGCCGTTCCAGCCACGTTCCTAAACGCTCTTCCCAAATCCTTCACCCTCGCAGAAAAACCTTGTCGCTACTCCGCTAACTATGCCTGAGGGCTTCGATAGGATCTAGTTTGGCCGCTTGCCTTGCCGGATAAATCCCCGATGCTATTCCGACCAACAGAGATACTGCCGATGCAACGACAAGGGACCACGGTGAAACAATGGTCGTCATGCCTGAAAAGTAGGAAACCATGGGGGGCGAAACGATGCCAAAACCAAGGCCAATGAGAGTACCAACCGACGAAAGAAATGCGGTCTCGATCAAGAACTGCAATACAATATCCGATTGACGGGCACCCAATGCACGGCGAATCCCTATCTCCCGAGTCCGCTCGCTAACACTGGCCAACATGATATTCATGATCCCTATTCCACCAACAAGCAGCGATATGGCAGCGGTGGCACCTAACACGAAATTGAATATACGCTGCGTCGCTTGGGCTTGTTCAATCAAATCGAGCGGAACAGTGATCACATAGTCTTTGTTTGGATGGTACTTGGCCATGAGGCCGTCTAGAGCATTGGCGGTAGCCTTGACTTGAAATCGATCGGCGACTTCGATGGTGATCTGACTGAGCTCCAAGCGCTGCCGAGAAAAACTCCCTTGCCGACGTTTGGAAAGGATCTCGCCAATACGACTGCGATCCGTCGTAAGCGGTACCACGATGTCTTTATTGAGGTCTTGAGCGGCCAAGCTCGAACCGATACCGGCCGAAGGTGTTCGATACATCAGCACTCCAACGACGCGAAAAAAATGCTCGTTGTTCACTTGAATAGATTTGTCGATGGCTGACTGACCTGGATAAATCTTCTTCGCTACCTCCTCGCCAATGACACAAACATTGTTGCGAGATTTCATGTCAGCGGGATCCAAAAAGCGTCCACGAGCTAGTTGCAATCGGTTCACTTCAAAGTAGCTCGGATCGACTCCAACCAATCTCGCGTCGATCGTGGCATCTTCGTACCTGGCTTCATGAACAAACTCCCGAAGGGGAGTGATTCGAACGACGGTATCCAGCGTTTCCTGGATGCGACGAAGATCATCGTACTTGAGCCCAAACTCTTGGACGAACGAGCGGAAATTGATCGGTGCCTCAACCAACGGCTTAACACTCCGAACAATGATGTTGTTGATGCCAAGCGACGCGATCTGACGCTGCGCGGTTTGACTTGCCCCTTCGGCAACCGCCAGCATGACGATGACGCTGGCAACCCCGAAGACAAGACCGAGGATGGTCAGAAAGGATCGCAGTTTGTGCATCATCACACTGCGCAACGCAGTGGAGAACATGCCACCCCAATGCAACCAGGAACGCCCACTCATTGCTTTGCACTCGCTGCCGACTCAACACTTGGGGTGCTCGCTGGCCGGTTTGAGCCAGCTTTCCGCTCGGCGGAAGCGAAGTCGTTTGTGCCTCGGCGATAAGCGTCCATCGCGACCGATTCACCAGGTTCGAGCCCCTCTAGAATCTCGACAAAGGAGTGAGTCGTACGCCCCGTTTTTACTACTTTGCGAGCAAATTCGGATCCCTTGGGTACGTAGACGTACGACAGTTGGAAGTGCTCTGTCAGAGCCCCCACGGGAATAGCCAAGATGTCCTCGTAGGTTCCAACCATGATCTCGACCTCGGCTGTCATACCGGGTTTGAGGGAAATACTTGGCGGAATCTCTTTGATGAGCACGGTTGCATCGTAGTTCTTCGCTTCATCGAAACTGCTGGCGGCGAGCTCTGCAACGTACGAGATGCTCCCTTGTAGTTTTGTATCTGGGAAAGCATCCAAGCGAATCGAAACCGACTGATCCTTTTTGATGCGATTGATAATCGATTCGTGAATGCCAAGCTTTACTTGCATGTGCTGCATGTCGGGCAAGAAAAAGATATCGCGTTGCTGAAAAACTTTCGATCCCGTTCTTATCTTCTGGGACGCATCGAACCAAGGTTGGTTTGCATAGGCGACCGTTCCATCCTGCGGCGCCTTCATCTCGCATTTGGCTAAGACCGCAACGAGGTCCTCCAATTCAGACTTATGCAGTTCGACGAGGTTCTTTGCGCTTGCGATAGTCGATTCGGCCTTCTCAATTTCTGCAGCAGAAGTGGATTTCTCTCGATCGACTTTCTTTGCGGCATCGGTTTGTTTCCCCTCAAACGTGGTCATTTTGAGTTGTTTGTCATACAACCTCAGGTTGTTCAGTTTCTGTTCATCCCGTTGCACTGCTTTCTCGAAACTTCTCACTCGCAAACCATATTCATCCAATTGCTCGGGCGATCGATAGCCTTTCTTGACTAGCTCCTCGACCTTGCGACGTTCGTCCAAGAATTTTTCTAACTGGGCTTTGCCATCCGCAATCAGCCGTTGCAGTTCGGCCTCTTCCGCGATGAAATCCCCAAGGCTATACTTGATCACTTCAATCTTTGAGATCTGCAGTTCTCGCTCAGCCGTAACGATCTTGCCATCCCCCTCGTTCGTTTTTGCAATGAGGTTCTGAAGCGCTTCTTTGTGTTTGCCCTCCGCTTCATTGAGGGCAATCTTCTTGAGCGCGATCTGCTGATCTATTTTGGAGGATTCGAGTTTGACAATAATTTCCCCTTGGGAGACCACCGTCCCCTCGGGTACGATGAAGACGATGCTGCTTTCATTGCCTGGCAATTCGCATTTGCCGAAAACCGTGTTTTGGCTCTCGATGGTACCTCGTTCGATAACGGTATCATCCAAGGTGCGCTTTTGAACAACGTGAAGCAGCAACTCGGACTCCGAACTCATCGCTGGACCAAAGCTTTTGTAGAGCTGCATAGTGCCGAATCCAATCGATCCAATCAACACCGCAGCCATCCCGAAACGCAGAAAGCCCCAAAGCAAACGAATGTTCCTTGAAGGCATGCGGACTGTTCTCGGCTGAACGGATTCGTTGGTGTCCATTTCTTGGCCAATACTCATTGATTTACTTGCCAGTAGTAGGGTCGCTCGGTACGTCTGGTGCAACAAGGGTTTGATCCGAATCGCCGTCGCTGGTGGATTGTAACCCGATGGATTGAGTCATAGCGTCATTTGGGATCGAGGCCAACTCCGGCGGAAAGTAGTTCCCATCGAATATCATTTCATTAAGTTGCGCCAAAGAAAAATCCTCGTTTATCCAAGTCCCATTATCATCTAGGTACAACAACTCTAGGACAGTAAAGAGCCGGATTTTCGCAATTTTGTAGTCGATCCAATTGAAGATCAAATTGTTTTTGGCGCTCAGCAAGCCTTGTAGCGACTGGAGCAAGTCGCGAGTCAGGTTCGTATTCGATAGAATTGCCGTTCGAAGAGTGATTTGAGCTTGGTCGACTTGACGGGTGGCTGCGACCAGCTGTTGGCGGGATATTTGGAAATTGAGCCTCCTGAGCTCGATCTGCCTAATGGACGATCGGACTTCGTTTGCTATGGTATCTTTGCCCGCAACATAGTTTCGGGTCGATTGTTGATAAGCGATTTGTGTTGCGCGATACACGTTTCGTTCATTGAGTCGATTGAGGGGGCCGTCGAATTGAACCCCAACACGATAGGTATTGGCAGACGAATCCAGTCGAAATGCGTTGTTTTTCGAAGGGTCGGTTCCGAGCCCCAATTGCCCCGTTACATTCAACTCGCTTTGGAGCGCATCCGCTGCTACCTCGATCTTTCGAAACGCATCCATCACCTGTGCTTGGCGGTTCATCTGGTCGAGTCGGTTTTGGTGAGCGAATGTGACGGCCGCTTTTTGGTCGATTTCCATCTTGTCGATATCAATCAAAAACAGCCGAATCTGAGTCTGTGCAATGTAGAGATTGGAGATCTCTTCGCGAAGTGGACCGCCGATTGCGGTGTACAAACTTCGCCAAGCGACGATTTCAGGTTTGTGCGATTCTAACGCGTCCTTAGCGTTCTCCGTCTCAACAGCATTGACTAGGCTCGGCAGATCGTAGTACTTTTCTATCTCATTCTTCAACTTCCTGTCGAACTCCCC
>JAYVPE010000748.1:0-11256 GCA_043757575.1 Pirellula sp. | reverse complement strand
ATCGAATCGATGCTGTTGCGCCGGTGAAGGTTTGAGAAAGGACCGGTCCTTTGGGTTTTAAACGATCACCATAAAGTGTTGCGCAAACCTGCGTGATTTTGCCTAACGTTACTAAGTCAGCATAGGCATCGAGACCAAAATGTTGGAAAGCAAACGGTTGGCTCAATCGGGAAAACGTCTGCACTTCATCGAAGATCACGAGTACTTTGTGCGCGTGGCAAATTTTACATAGTTCCTCAAAGTACGGCTTGGTACCTGGATAGTACCCGCCTTCGCCTGCCACAAGCTCTATCCAAAGGCAAGCATATTCGCCAGGGTGTCGAGCAAGCAACTTTTTTAGCGTTTCGATTGCACCTCGCGTCGTACCCTCTGGATCTGCAGGATGGAACATCGGAATAAAATCCACATCGAGTGTCTTAGGAAGGCCAGCTCGATAGGCGGGGCGATCTGTTAATTGCGCCAATGCGAGGCTACGACCTGCAAAGCAATTGTCCATACAGATCACTCGGAAAGCTGGGAAACGATTATGGAACGCGATCTTCAGGGAGTTTTCATTTGCCATGGCGCCACTCGTACTGAGCAAGCAATGATCGAGTTTGGCACCGTGTTGATTAGCAAGATTAATTAGCCTTTCACACATTTCCAACGAACCAGAATTGTGTTGGAGATTGCCTTGCATTACGGTATCCTCGAGTCCCGCATCCACGGTCGCATCCAACAAAGCCGGATGGCTATGCCCCAGCCCATGAACTCCAATTCCGACAATGAAGTCTAGCTTGACACTGCCATCTCCAAGCTCAACAAACGGCCCATTCCCAATTCCACTTGTGATGTAGGGGAAATAGGGAGCACCACCTCGAGCTATGGCAAGCCTCGCTAATGCCTCTTGATAGTGCAGCACAAGGTCGGGATTTGCCGAGCGAACGGCATCAATTGTCGAACTGTGTTCTTTCAAGGCAGCGGCGAGCAACTCTTTGGCTTTTCCAATTCGAGGATCCGCCATAAGTTTGCTGGATGTAAGCTCCGTTGGCTCGGATTGCCAATGATTGCCTGATTGCCCAGTTTTGTCCATTTGCAGCGACTGCGAATGAAGGGGTTTTTCCATGGAGCGATGTCGAAGGTTGGAGGTAGGATCTGCCTAAAGCTGTTGACAAGCAAACCTGTCGAAAAGTTCATTATCCTAGCATGATCCACCAAAAGAGAGAACGGTACAAAATGGCGATTGGCGGCTCACCTAGGTTCGAGGACGGGCTGACGTACCCTGTGATCTAGTACACTTCTATGGTCTTGACCGCTCCGGCTCCTTGGGTGGTAGCCCCCTCGAGACAACGCCAAGCCGCTTGAATAAGTTGATCGATTTTGAACGACTTCGAAGGCGTGTTCACCACGGCCACGCCAGCTACTAGCGGCTGAGCGGCATGCGTGACCAACAACGACTCCGCATCGGCATTGTTGAACCTGGCAAAGGAGTCGCGTGTCCATTGCGCCAGTTCCGCACGCTCGACATCGTGGAACACCAAGGTTAATTCGCCATCGTCACTGACAAAACCACGTACATTGGTCGCTTCGCCGTGCGAATCCATGTACTCAATAAATGGTGATTGCCAGTTTTGAAGTGCTACAGGAACCGACGAACTGCTTGACTTAAGTTTCTTGACCACAATCAATGCGAGCGTTCCCTGATCGTTGCGACACTGTTGAAGCAGTTGATCTAGGTTAGAACTGAGTTGCGGATCACGTGCAGAACGGATTTCCACGAAGCGGTTGTCGTTTGCGATTTTGTATTTTTGTATTTCGCCAGTTGCCGTAAAATTATCTTTCCTGTTGCTGAACGAATTGCCGACTGGACCACACGAACTCTTTTTTGTGGTTTTGCATTCACTCTCTCCTGAAAGGGTTTGCGAAACGCGCTGCCAATGGTCAAGCAACTTGTCCCAGGCGATTACGCCCACAGAAAGTTCTGCCGGGACTGTGATTTGAGCGCGATGATTACTCAATTGGCCAGCAAGTGACCACCAAGCGCGGTGTTTCTCGACTGATAATTTCGCTGCCGACAGTTGTGATTTGGAAATCTCCAGCGTGCTCTTGGATGTACCTGCAATTTCGTTCCAAAATGCATCTGCCATCTTTGGTAAAGCGATTCGGAACGCCTTTGCGATTGCCTCCAATGGGTCGCTATTCGACCGACTGCTTTCCATTAACCATTCACCAAGTTCGTGGCCTAAAATCAATCGGTCGAGCTCTGCGAGCATGCAAGCGGTGCGGATCAAGGAGAACGTGTCGAGGATTCCATTGCCAGCACGGCCGTGGCCAGCGGCCAAGTAGAGTGGCATTAGCGATTTGAGCAAGATTTTTGAGGTTAACGGCTCTCCGAAGTTCGGTTCCATCTGATACAACCATCGCACGGAGACGGCTAGACTCGCACTGTTCGCTTGGTCTAGTTCCGCTGAAATATTAGAGGCTGACAATTCGTTTGTGCACGAAGCTTGAACCAGTTCAGTCATTAAGGTGAATAGCGGATCTGAGGGGCGATCCGGCAGATCGATTGCCTTAGGAGATAGGATTTGTCGAATGACATCCTTTGGAATTACAGTCGTTCGAGCCGCGAGACTTGCCACGGATGCAGTACGAGACTCAACCGAATCGACCGCTGCGAAAACTGTTTTTGACAGGGTACTTGAAATGCTGGATGTGCAGAGAGAAGTCGGCATGGGATCAATCGAAGCGGAGCAAAACGACACGGAAGTCATTGGAAATCTAGTTCGGCTTCTTAGGGGCGCATGAAGGAATTGAAAGTTATCGTGTTCATTGGATTCGATGGATTTGCGTCTCTAATGATTGTGCGGATTGTAATGGCACTCACTCTGAACGGTAGAAGCTAGCCCATTGGTTCACGAAATCGCTACATCTATTCGAGTTTTCCTCTAGAATGTTAAATGATGGAGATCTTCCTCCAGCAACAAAACAAGGAAAAACGATGCCGATTTACGTATACGAAGTGATTCAAGCTGGAGGGGAAGACGGAGAGACGTTTGAAGTGCTTCAGGGAATGAACGATCCGCCATTCACGCAACATCCCGACACGGGACAACCGGTGCGCAGATGCATTTCCCTACCCTCTGCCGCAGGCGTATGGTCTGACATGAAAGCTGCTACCAGTCTTAGTGACAAGAATCTAGACGCGAAAGGCTTCACTAAATACGTCAAGATGGGAGATGGGATGTATGAAAAGCGAGCGGGTCAGGGGCCTGACGTAATCTCTGCAAACGATTAGAGGTGCATACCGACGAATCCGCCTTTGTCTTCCAAAGTCCGCTCCATCTGTAGCAAACGTTTCTTGGTTTGCTCGGGGTCACCGACTCCAATGTAACGATTGAATTCGACCAGGACGGCTTGACTTACCGTCTCCTCAAACCATTTCACGACATGCTGCTCAAGCCATGGACATGTTTCCTTGTCGAGTGTCACTTTTAAAGACGTATGCCTAGCCAATGTATCGGAATCGTCTGTGAAAACGACCCCTTCGAACTTGAACGCAATCAATCCGTTAAGAGGGTCATTGGTTACAAAGAAACGACAAGTTGCATTGTGCAAAAAATAGGAATTGTGTGTTCCGTGTTCCGCAATGGCCGCTTTGATTCGAGAATATTTGGCCGTGAGTCCTGGCGAAGCATCCAACGGCGGATCTAGCCTCGCCATGCTTCGCAGCGGGATGCAATCAAAAGCAATATCGACGGGTCGCGAGTTGGAACTATTGATTTCAGCAGAGGTAACGTTGCTCATAATTTCGATCAGTTTAGATACCAAACGCGGCGTTTAAGAGTTCCCGCTCTTCCAATTGGTGCGCTCGCAATGAACCAGTTGATGGGCTAGCGGACTCGACTCGCGAGATTCGTTCCAGTTTGTGACGCACCGAAATTTCGTCGCCCCATCGCATTTTCACGTGAGTCCAAGCACCCATATTGGTCGGCTCATCCTGGTACCAAAAAACCGGCGTTCCAGCAGCATATACACTTAACGCTTCAACAACCCTGGCTGCTTCGAGTGGATAGAACTGGTCGATACGGATAAGTGCGACATCGTCGCGGTTAAGCTTATTTCGCTCCGCAAGCAAATCGTAGTAGGCTTTGCCAGTGC
Source organism: Pirellula sp. (assembly GCA_043757575.1). Classification (GTDB taxonomy): domain Bacteria; phylum Planctomycetota; class Planctomycetia; order Pirellulales; family Pirellulaceae; genus JBKCUI01. The sequence continues at coordinate 7,119 of JAYVPE010000748.1, read as the reverse complement.
TCATGATAATTCGAGTCGTCGGCGAGCGAACAGGACGATTGTCTGGAACGATTCTTTGGAAGTGACCATGCTCGATGTCATCCAACGTGGATACGCAGGACTTGTTTCTCAGCAAACTCTTTGGCGTAAGAACAATCAGCGGCTTGCTCCATTTCGACTTGGCTTGACGACGCAACAAGTGAAAGTATTGCGCGGGAGTTGATGGCTGCGTGACTTGAACATTGTGTTCTGCAGTCAGCAATAGGAATCGCTCGAGGCGTGCACTGCAATGCTCCGGCCCCTGGCCTTCGAAACCATGAGGCAGTAGCATGACCAAACGGCTTAGGCGTTTCCATTTGTCTTCTGCGCTCGTAATAAACTGGTCGACGACGCATTGAGCAACGTTCCAGAAGTCGCCGAATTGTGCTTCCCATGCAATCAATCCCTCCGGGCAATCAAGGCTGTATCCATATTCAAAGCCAAGAACAGCTATCTCGGAAAGTGGGCTATTGATGATCTCGATTCGAGCTTGATTGGGAGCCAAATGGCCGAGCGGCATGTACTTTCGATTGTCCTCTACATCGCGAACTACCGCATGTCGCTGCGAGAAAGTTCCTCGTTCGGAGTCTTGACCCGAAAGGCGAACTGGCTGGCCTTCTGATAACAATGATGCGAACGCCAGCAATTCAGCCGTAGCCCAATCCAGTGGTAACTTACCGGCTCCCATCTCTCGCCGGTCATCAAACTGCTTCACAAGTTTCTTATGCAGGTTGAAGCCTTGTGGCACGGCACAGGCAGCCCGAATCAATTCCCCTGCTATTTGTTTTGGTATGGATGTGGAGACTGGACAATCAGCAGGTTCAGCACCTCCGAAGTAACCTGCCCAATAGCCCGTTAGACTTTGTAGATCGTGGACAAAGGGCTCGGTTTTCGCGAGCTCAAACTCACGTGATAGTCGGTTGTGCCGCACCTCGGCGATCGCGTCCGCTTCCAATCGAGAAAGCTCATTCATTTCCAGCAAATGTTCGAGATAGCTTTCGCGTACATTCTTGCGTTTGTCGATTGCAGCATACATAAGCGGCTGCGTGAAACGCGGCTCGTCCCCTTCGTTGTGACCCATACGTCGGTACGCATACATGTCGATAACGACGTCTTTTTCGAACTCCTTACGGAAATCCATAGCTAAGTTCACGACTTGAGCAACCGCTTCCGGATCTTCACCATTGACATGGAAAATCGGTATTTGAAGCATTTTCGCAATGTCGGTCGCATAGGTACAACTGCGCGCCTCATCGGGTTCGGTCGTAAAGCCGATTTGGTTGTTGAGAACGATATGCAGTGTACCGCCGGTTCGGTAGCCTGGCAGCTCGCTTAGGTTAAGCGTTTCTTGAACTACACCCTCCCCAATAAAGGCCGCATCACCGTGAATGAGGATCGTCATGCTTTCGGTGCGATGCGTGTCACCCTCGCGATCTTGTTTCGCACGACATCGCCCTAGGGCAACGGGATTCACAAACTCGAGGTGACTTGGATTGAAACAAAGTGAGATGTGGACTTTCTGTCCGGTGCTGGTGGTCCAGTCACTGCTATACCCCATATGGTATTTGACGTCGCCACCGCCGCGGAACAGTTCTGGCTTGGGATCATCAAAGGACCAAAAGATACTCTGAGCACGTTTGCCCATAATATTGGCCAGCACGTTGAGCCGACCACGGTGGGCCATTGCTAGAAGTACTCCATGAATGCCATGCTGACCGGCTTTCTCTAGTGCGCGATCCAAAAGTGGGATCAAGCTCTCCGCACCTTCCAGCGAGAATGTCTTAGCAGTCTGGTATTTTTTTCGAACGAACTCCTCGAAAATAGTCGCATCAGCAAGCTTTGTGTAAATTCGCGTTTGAACTTCGTGCGAAAGGGTTAGCCGGTTTTGTGTAGTCTCCATACGCCGTTGAAGCCAATCGCGGATGTTGCGATTGTCAATGTGCATGAATTGCGCACCAATACTTCGACAGTAGGTGTTCCGCAGCTTTTCAATAATGTCGGCAAGCGTACGACCGTTGGAGTACTCAAGAGTTGGTGAAGTAAAAGGGCGTTTGAGGTCCTCGTCGGTTAGGCCATGGGATTGAGGATCTAGCTCCGGTGGTCCTTTGCGAGTGAGACCTAACGGATCGATCCTCGCCATAAGATGTCCACGCACTCTGTACTCGCGAACCAATTGGTCCACCCGCTCCTGCATTCGAGCTAGCCACAGTACATCAGGTGCTGGCTCGGTCGAATTGCTATCTATCGTCGAGCTAACCTCGTTCTGTTCCGCGAACAATGCCTCGGATTGTGCGGCGAGCGAAAATTCTTCGAAGTAACGCTTCCATACATCAGATACGCTGTTCGGGTCTTGGATATAACGTACATATAAGTCGTCGATGTAATCGAGACTGTAAGTGTTCATTTCGATTTGCTTGCTCAAAAGTTGTAAACCCACCCAAGGTTGCGAATCGCGACCAAATCATTCGATGAGGTGCCGAAAGTCACCGCTGATTAAAGGGGCGAGGATTCCCGTAATAATTGCCTCAGGTTCGAGACTGCCGCATTATAGACGACCAAAGATCGCCGGGGAACCAATCTTTCCTCTGCAAAGGATAAATTCTGCGTGAATACTTTGCCTGCGACGTCTACTCCCCTTCTTCTAAACGATCCCGCAAATTAATCCCAGTCCGGATTCTCGCCGCAAATTACCAAAATTCACAAAAGACCCATGCCTCGACCGTCGATAAAGCACAGAGATGGAAGAGTGCGCCGATGCCACTATGCCACTATTTTTTGCCCAATCGATGCCACCGTTTTTTGCCCAATCGAGGAGGAGCTGGACAATGCAAAAACGCCGCGTTCACACCGTGAATTCAGATATTGCCGCGATTCCGTTCGCCTTGTCGCGAGGAGGATGGGTAGGGACCTTGTTATTGGTATCCAGCAGCATTTATTCCTCCACGTTGATAGCCCAAGATAAAACAGAGCTTCTGAACCGTCCCACACAAACTGTTCCTAATCCATTTCGGACCGTGCCCGTTACCAATGACAGCGAGTTAAGCGATCCGACCAATGGAAATTTGCGATCGGCTCCTACTGCACTTTCGGTGGACGTCATTCGATTGGAGAGCTTGCCGAACCATATTGAACCGCCTGTGGTAACCGCCATGAGTGTGTCCCTCAAAGGTGACGTTATTGCCGCAGCGGGTGATGATCACGCCATCCGAATCGTGGACTTAGCCACTGGAAAAACGACAGCGACGCTGATCGGCCACTTGGACTGGGTTCAGTCGGTCGAATTCTCACCGAACGGCCTTCAATTGGCATCTTGCGGCAACGATGGAACGCTTCGGGTTTGGTCGCTCGGTTCGACGCCGAAGTTGATTTCAACAAAGTCGGTTCCGCACGCGCTGATGACGTTAACCTATCTCCGTGACGATTGCATCTTTACAGCAGGATTTTGCAATCGCATTTACCGATATGACGGAGACCAAGAGGACCTTGTTGTTTTTCACTCGTGCGATTGTCGCGACATTCGATCGATCGCCGCTTCGCCGGATCGGAAATGGATTGCGTTTGGTGGCCGCGACGGTGTGTTGAGGATGCGACGCGTTGACATAGTCGAGAACGAGAGTGGATTGCATTCGGAACCATTAAACGAACTAGTAGTACCGCTACATTTCGAACGAATTCGATCGCTGCAATTTTCTACTGATGGCAATCAAATAACATCTGTTGGCGAGGACCGTCGTATCATCCACTACGATGTCGTTAATCGGACCATGATTGGACAAGCGGAAATAGGGGGTGGGAAGCTTCTCGGATTGTGCGAGTTGCAGCCTCATGTGTTCGCAATTGCTAGCAGCGACAACACGATTAAAATTTTTAGCGATATCGATCCGAAAATACAGGTGAAGCTGGTAGGTCATGATGGCTCCGTAAGCATCCTGAAGCGTACTCCCAAGTATTTGATCTCGGGAAGCTTCGACACAACCATTCGCATTTGGGACATTGATCGAGCTATCGCAACGATCGATAATGAGGGCAGTTACCGTCATCCTGTGGCTGCCCAGTTCGATAACTCCGGTGCCGGAGAAGAAGTAAAGTAATTTACGTTCAACGAATAACACTTGGTTGGGTTGAATTCAAAAACAACTGTTCATCAACGCCACCTGCGATCCGTGGAGGACTGTCACCTTGACTTGGAAACGAAGCATAGATCAGTGGACGAGAAACTTGATCGTACGCTCGTTGACTCGCGGCAACTCCATGAACCGCCCCTCATCTCGCAGCGACAAAGCCGTAAAAAATATCGTGAGACAGCCGAACAAAACCGTACGTCATTCGATCGTTGAATCCCTCGAGTCGCGAGTGCTGTTCAATGTGGATCCACTTTGGGTCGGCGGTGTCTACGTAGAAGAAGACAATGGCGGTGATGTGCATGGCGATTCATTCTACGTTACCTTTCGAGGTGGCGCGGCGGGAACCCAGCTAACTCGCTTGGTGATCGATACCGATCAGGGATCGCCAGGTCTTTCCACTGGGGACAATCTTTTTGACACTGTTGTAGGTGGCCTGGGTGCAGACCTTGCGCATCCATATCATTTGGAGTCGATGACAGCTCAAGCGTCCAATGCACGGGTCAGCGCCGAAGTCTCCGATGGCGGTATGCAAATCGTTCTTACTTTCGAAAATTTCTATGCGGGTGATAAGCTCAAGTTCTCGATCGATGTCGATGAGGTCCAACGCTACCACAATGAACAAAGTCTAGAGGCGATCAATGCGAACATCGACCCGATAACGTCCGGTGTTGAATTTGCCGATTCCAAAATCAGAGCCACCTTTGTTGCTCCACATTTTGAAAATGCAGCTACCGAGGGTAGCTTTGTGAATCTCTATGATCCGGTTCTGGCGCCTTCGGGTTTAGACTTACCATCCGATGACCGTGATGGATTGCGAGACCGGACGGCCGGAGCGGCTGCGACCGTAACTCAAGTTCCCAAGCCAATCGATTTGTCAGGCACCGTCTATGTTGATAACAATCTGAGTCTAACTCAAGACATCGGCGAAGCTGGCATCGCTGGCGTTTCTCTCAGCTTGTACCGACTAGATAGCGGAAACTACGTGAGTACGGGAAATAGCACAACCACCGATCAGCAGGGGCGATATCAGTTCGGGCTCAATCTCTCTTTAGCGCCTGGCACGTACCAGATTCGCGAAACGCAACCGGCCGGGTACTTGAGCGTTGGTGCCGTTCCAGGTTTATTAAATGGTCAGCCGAATTTGGGAAGCACTGTCCCAGGCGACAAAGATGTTTTAACCAATATTCAGGTCTTGATCGGGGATAGCCGCGGCACGCGTTTGGACTTCGCCGAATCGCAGCCTGTGCAAATCAGCGGCTTTGTTTACCTAGATAACAACGATAACGGTCGACGCGAAGATAGCGAGACGGGCATTGGCGGAATCGATATCCAAATCGTCTCGATTGAGACTATCGCTGATTCAGTTAACCTGACGACCCAGACTTTGCCGGACGGCTCCTACCGTTTCATAGGGCTACCACCTGGCCGCTATCGCATTTCCGAATCATCGCAGCCAATCGACACCTTTGACGGCAAGGATTCTCCTGGAACGGTTCGTGGCCAAACGCGTGGCACGAACTCGACCAATGATCAGATCACCGAAATTCGTCTCGACGGAAATGACAACGGTATCGATTTTAATTTTGGCGAGATTGAGCCATCTTCGTTATCCGGGCATGTCTGTGTTGCAATGCCTGGCTTTGATTGCTTTTCGTCCGAGCCGAATTCCCAGTCGCCTTTGCCTGGTGTCAAGATCGATCTGGTAAATGCGTCTGGCTCTGTCGTGGCAACGACTTTCACTGTGGCCGACGGTGGCTATCACTTCGATCGGCTACCGGCCGGCGTCTACAGTATCGTCGAAACGCAACCTGCCAATTTACTCGATGGGCTGTCTCGTGTAGGCGTAATCAATGGAATCGCGATTGGTTCTGCATCGAGCGGAACTCGGATTGAACAGGTTTCACTCCGTGGCGGGCAGCATGGGACCAACTACGACTTTTGCGAACTGCTGCCAGCCAGTTTCGCAGGAAATGTGTACGAAGATTTGAATGGAGATTGCATTCGAGATCCAGATGAAGTTGGTCTCGAGGGTATTCTCATTGAGATCCTCGATAGTCTAGGGCAAGTCATGTCGACGACTCGAACCAATTCGTCGGGAGAATACAAGTTTGTTAACCTGCGGCCCGGCGTTTACACGATTCGCGAGCAGCAGCCGGTGGGATATTTACAAGGTGGACAAAAGGCTGGAAGCTCGGGTGGCGACGCAACTTTGACTGACATTATTTCGGCTATTGCTCTGGGGTCAGGTGTTCAAGCGACGGACTATGATTTTTGCGAACAACGTGTTGCATCTCTCGAAGGAATGGTCTTCGCCGACTTAAACGAGGATTGCATTTTTGACGCAAACGAGTCACCCATTTCCGACGTGCGCATTGAGTTGCTAGACGAACAAGGTAATGTGATTGACACTGCTCAGACGGACGAGCAAGGAAGCTATCACTTTATCAATTTAAGACCGGGCATTTATTCCGTTCGTGAAATTCAGCCAACGGGTTTCTTTCATGGCGGCCAATCGGCACCAGCGGGCCTTGCAGATACAGATACCGATGATTTGATTGCCAACGTGTTGCTTCGTTCGGGTGAGAGTGTCTCAGATCTCGATTTCTGTGAAGTGCCTCCAGCAACCATTGCAGGATACGTGTTTCAAGATGGGGCGCCGATTGAAACCGATAATGGATTGCCACCTTTGCACCTTAAGGGACTCAGAGATGGGATTCGAAACGAAGGGGACGCGCCTATTGGCAACGTAGTACTTGAATTAAGAACTCGCACCGGGCAACGATTGTCTGCGAGTAGAGCAATGCCAGGTATCTATAGCGGGGAGACCATTCGCGTCGTTACCGATAGCAACGGATACTACGAATTTCGCGGTTTAAGAGTTGGAGCGTACCACGTCTATGAAGTTCAGCCAAACGGCTATTTCGATGGACGGGACACTGCGGGTTCTATAGGCGGCTTTGCGATCAATGTCGAGGAT
>JAYVPE010000747.1:0-3031 GCA_043757575.1 Pirellula sp. | reverse complement strand
TTGCCATCCGTGGCAGTCATAGTCCCATCACGACCATCGAGTTGAATACAACCGAGCGCGTACCTCGAGGTTGACTCATCTACAACTTCGATTGCATGGGCCAAACACGGAAGGAATCGTTCGTCAATTTTTGACAAGGGTACTTTTTCATCCATGAAACCCTGCGGCTCAAGCACATCGAGTTCCACATATCGAATCGCCAAGCCCGTTTGCCAACGAACGATAAAGCGGCTGCCATTCTCCGTCGATTCGACCGGACCGAATTCGATGTCGCCAGAGGACTGGGCTAATTGCTCAAAAAGATCACTGGAAATGCTTAGCGATTCAGCCATCGGTTCGTCGCCCTCTTTACACACGACTGCATAGCTAATTGACCTTCCAGCTTCGGACACTTGAAGCGTACATCCATTTGCGGCGGCTTGAATCCCAATGTCCGAGGTGAGTTTCCGAATGGGGCTGTCAAGAAAGGCGTTCGCAAACTTGCGAAAAGCCTGAATTACTGCTTTGGGGATAAACATGGTTCGTTTCGATTCTTGGTTGGTGATGTTGAAATACAAAAACAGGCAAATTTCGATGCACTGGGCTGTTCGGTGAGCAAAGAAATGGGCACCGCAGTGCGGCGAACAGGCTAAGAAGCTCGCAGGTCTTCAGGCAGTGACTCCGCAAAACTAAAGCGTTTGCCGTGCATACCAATGATGAGATGGTCATGGAGTGGAACTCCAAGTACTTTGCCCGCGCTGGCAAGAGACCGAGTCACTGCACGATCTTGCATGCTTGGCTGAATGTCACCCGACGGGTGGTTATGGCCAATAATAATCGATGCCACTCCTTGCATGATCGCAAAGCGAAAGACTTCGCGGGGATGAACAAGGCTCGCATCGAGGATGCCAATAGTGACCACTTCGACGTATTTCACCACCATCTTGGTATCCAGGCCGATGGACCAGAAATGCTCTTTGTCTTGGTCTGTCTTGCACCGTCGACGCAGCCAGAATCGTAGAGCGGTGGCTACCTTTTCAACACCATCGAGTGGTCCTTCTATTTTGGATCTGACAAGCATATTTATCGTTTCCATTGTTTGTTGGAGTATTGGGGGGCGATTAAAGAACGCATGAGACCGAAAAGTTTCGCGGGCGGCGACATGAAGCCACCGCCCGCGATTGATTGAAAAATCCGACAGAGCCGGTTATTCGATTAGCTCGTCAATAAAACGGGCCACGAGATGGGGATCGGCACTATCCCAATCGATAACTTGAGGTGGACGCAAATCGTCAGGCTCTAACTCGAATGGCATACGAGTTAAAATCGAGAAGCCGCAACGACGAATTGTGCTGGTCGTCTCACCTGTTGCAGATGCAACTTCTGCTTCAAATTCAGCAATGGACATGGAATACCTCTTAAATGGTTATTGAGATAAAAACCTGAAGAACGTGTCCTCGCATGGCACACAACCAATGCGAAAACGAAAAAAGCCCAGGTGTTTGCCTGGGCCTAGTTAATGATTAAGCAGTTAAAGTTCGAATGGTCTAAATACGGGTTGGCTCAAGCCAAAATTCCCGAAGCCATGCAATCTCCGCCTCAATAGCACGAGAACGAATTGGATATGGACCCAGTCTTGGTCCGTTACTCGGCGACAGATCAGCCCACCAGCATCCGTTCTGATCTGGCTCCACATGAGAGCCACGCTCAATCGTCGGGATCCCTAGCGCAAATGGCTCGATGAGCTCCGAATAGATCATCCGCACGTTTCCGTCAGGTCCGATGATCAACTCAGCGGTTTCAGTCCCACGGCTCAAGATACAGGCCTCCGAATGATGTTCCGTCGTGGTCGATCAGTCATGTAGCCGTCAAGACTGGCTTCGATCCGAGTCAACCCGTTGGAAATTCGCTGCCTGAGCGACTCACGTTGACGCAGATCCTCTGGAACAACACCGGTAACAAGGCTTCGCGCCTGGTCCACAAGCTGCTCCAACGATTCGTCTGTGCCGATACTGAGTCGTCGGAACCGTTCGAGGAATTCATTTAAGTTCGTGACCGCCGTGTCGCGAAATACTTTAGGCTTTCCGTCCGATTCGCCACTAAGCCGTTCGGCCAAGTGGGAGACTAGGTTTCCAAGCTCTTCTGCAAAGGCCGACTCCGCGATTTTGACCGCTTCGGTAAAGCGCTCTCGGACCCGATTGCATTCGGATTCGTAAATCTCGGGTGCTACGCTTCGCAGGTAATCAGGCGGCGTGGTGGCTGGATAGTCCCATGAAATTTCAAACTCGTCGGCAATGCTCGGCGAATAGTCCGTGACATCAAACAAGTCGCCCAAGCGCCTACGAGCTTGATCCACGAGTTCGCCCCAGCAGCGATCGAGATTCCTTACCGTTTCCCGAAGTTCGATTTGAGTTTCGCGTAACTGCGATTCCAGCGTGGACACAGTGTTTCGCCGCACCAGCCGAATGCCTGGCTCAACATAGGGAAGCGTCTGATCACGCCAGTATGCAACCGCTTTGGATTTCACGGCAGACACAGTTCGAAATACGGGGTGCGTCGTATCGAATAGTTTTTTTCCAGCCGAGAGCACCTTGGCATCGGCGCTGAATGCACCGGCAGCTAGCTGACGCTGGCCCTCGTTGAGTGTCTTGCGAACGCCTGGCCATCGCACATGCAAGCGAATGGCAGTAGTCGCCGACTGCAATTGCTCACCTACCGTGCTCCTCTGCAAGGGTTCGTGCAACTGCATTGGAGGTTCTAGAATCGTGGACATTGCTTTGGTTTCCTTAGGTTTCCAGGTTTAGTGTTAAAAAAACGGCGGACACTGTCGTCCGCCGTTCATTGAAAGTATCTTCGATTCAAAATGCTCGAAGCTCAGGCGTCTTGCATCCAAGCGTTGTGGTTGGCCGTTTCCGGCAAGAATCGGTTGTCGGCGATTGCGGCTGGCCTAAGATTCTTCCAAATCTCTTCGGTAGAAGTCGGTGGATGAGGCGTCTCAGCCATTGAGATGACGATTTCGTCAACCTCGGGTATTGAGTCCGTTTGCCAAAAT
>JAYVPE010000746.1:0-11277 GCA_043757575.1 Pirellula sp. | reverse complement strand
GGGATACTAGGTAACCGGCCAAGACTGGTGCTACTACAGCACATGCGTGCCAAACCAAAGTTCCCCACGTAGCAGCGCTAACCGCTGCGCTGCGAGGGACTAGCTGCGCCTCGAGACTAGGCAAGGCTGGTTCGGCGAAACTACGTGCTACACCAAGAAAGAACATGATCAAGTAAACGGCACCCAGAAACCATCCTCCGGCAAATCGTTCCGCGAGCAAAAGTGCCAGCGCACACAAGACTTGAACGGTCACCGTACATAGCAATAAGTTTCTGCGATTGAACAGGTCGGCAAAATGGCCACCCACGACAGCCAAACTCAGGGCAGGGATAGCTTGAACCAGACCAAGAAGTCCAAGGAATAACGGTTCGTACGGAAACTGACTTGCTATTTCAAATGGAATCAAAAAAAACAGGATGCGCGTACAAAAAGTCGAGCATGCAAAAGCAGTCATCAAGTAGCGAAATTCAATGAAATCGGTGGCTAACGAAGATGACTGGCCATTTGCATCCGCCTCCTGTGTTCCCGAATCCATCGTTGAAGTGATTTAGATCCCCAGTCGCGATTTGAGCCAACCGAGCGGAGAAAGACCGCGTAACATTGACTCATTCGATTTTCGCATTAACCGCACTATACTACGTCGCTCTTCAAGTGAAAGATCGCTGCTAACCTGATTCAGCGAACGGATGGTTGTCGCCAGCTCAAACTCTTCGTCAGACGGTGAATTTCCCTCGATCGACTTCTCAGTCAGCGGTTGTCCAATCGGATTGATGACTGCACTGGGCTGACGACGAATCTTAAGTGATACTTTCGGCATTTGATCAATTAACTTGCTAGTAGACGCCGCTGGCGAATCCGAATCGTCTCTGTCAATCGGATAACAAAGCTGCACGCGCTCATACATATCGGTTCTTTCACGCGGGTCAAGCAATCGATACGTTGCAATCGCAATCTTGGCTCGGCGCACGTCGTCGGCTGTCTGATGAACATGCTCCCCAGCGAATTGTTCCGACACGTAATTGCCCCCTGCGAAATCACTCCGGTTACTTTTCAATGCGAGCGCCATAGCTTGGGCGGCCGAACGAATGACGTTGGACCGGCACTCGCCGCGCCTGAGGCCCAGGAGTCGGAAATGTGCCACGAAAGCTTCGTTTTTCTTTTTGTGTTTTATTTTGGAATTGAATTTCATAATACCTTTTAACCCGACCTTCCTTAATTCGTTCCGGTAGCGTCTTGCTACTAATATCGGCAACATTGTAGTCGCCGCCATAGTGTCCTAACCTGAAACGGCATGAAGCATTTGACGCACCAAACGCGTAAAAAGTTCGCTAAATTGCCACGGGGGTGATTTCGTTCCCTCAGGCTAATTACAAGGAGCGTGTTCTCTCCCAAACCATTTCGCGAAATTTCTTCACCAATTGAAACAAATATTCCGTATGGGTAATTTTTTCTCATTTTGGCATCCGATTCAACGAATTTAGAGGAATGTGGATAAAAAAATCTGATCCAGCATCACGTAATTCCAATTCCTGTGTATCTTGAGCTCCAGTAGGGTTGCCAACTCCAAAGCGCCCTTTTTTGATTGATCGTCAACCAAAACTCTCCGTAGGTTATGGCATGGTCCTTTCAGGCGAAGAAATCCGAGCACGGCAAGGGACAGATATTCACATCACTCCGTTTTGTGAGGAATGTCTCAATCCGAACAGTTACAACTTAACGTTGCACAACGAGATTTTGGTGTACGAAGAAGTCGTTTTGGATGTCAAGCATCCGAATCGTTTTCGCCGAATCACGATTCCTGATGAAGGACTCATTCTCAGTCCTGGCCAAATATTTCTTGGGCGAACCGTCGAGCACACCGAGACGCACAACTTAGTCCCCATGATAGAGGGACGTAGTTCGATCGCTAGGCTGGGTCTGTTTGTCCACTGTTCCTCTGGATTTGGTGACGTTGGTTTTCGGGGCCACTGGACCATTGAAATGTTCGCCGTTCAACCCGTTCGAATTTACGCTGGTATCCGGATATGTCAAATTTTCTATCACGAACTCACGGGCGAAGTTCGCGAGTACTCTAGTGAAAAGTATCAAAACAATCGAGATGTCCAGCCGAGTATGCTTTACAAGGAGTTTGCCGGTTGCCGTGAATACGATCAATTGGAACTCAACTTCGGTTCCGTTGCCGCTAGACGACGCGAGGAGCCTAACAACCGAGTACCAGCGGTTTTAGACGCTTCCATATGACATTCGCAAACTTGGACCAAATCCAATTACTGATTCCCCATCGAAAGCCGATGCTGTTGGTAGACGAAGTGATTGAGCAAACTGAGAAACGCATCGTTTGTCGAAAAACGTTCTCCAACGACGATTATTTCATTCAAGGGCATTTTCCTGGATTTCCACTTGTGCCTGGCGTGATACTGTGTGAATGCTGTCTGCAAAGCGGTGCGATTCTGCTCAGCCAATTTACTCCCAAGGACGGTTCGGTCCCTGTTGCAACGCGTATAGATGGGGCCAAATTCAAGCGAATGGTGCGCCCCGGAGATACGATTGAAATCGACATCACACTTAACGAAGTTGTATCGAACGCATACTTCATGACCGGCAAAGTCACAGTAGATGGCAAACTGGCCGCTAGACTTGATTTTGCGTGCAGTGTTGCCAAGCCTATTACGGATCGTTAGTAGTCTTCGACTCGAACCAGGCCGGACGTAATCAATCTACCAGTCCCCTTATTCATCCATTAGGACGCCAGCAATGGAAACATCCACTAATTCGCTGCTCTGCTGGCGGCTTCGGGAGCCGCTTTCTGCGAAATCGATCCATGGAGATTGTGAAACCAACTCAGTCGATTTAAATATTCCTGAGAAGATAACGGCAGGCACCGGTCGATTCGAAATGCGGTACCACCAGCTCAACTCAGGTTGTTCCGCTGGCTTGTATTGTTTGACCATCGATACCGGCAGTGTCATATCTACCATCCTGCCCGACCGCGGCATGGGACTTTGGAAATGTTGGAGCGATGAAGTTGAGTTCGGTTGGCAGAGTCCAGTAACAGGCCCCGTACATCCCAGCTTTGTTCCCGTTCACGATGCGACGGGCATCGGCTGGCTTGAGGGATTCGACGAACTTTTGGTTCGATGCGGATTGCAAAGCAATGGAGCACCGGAATTTTCTGAAAACGGCACCGTTCGCTACGCTCTCCATGGCCGAATTGCAAACCTGCCAGCACATCAACTAGATATCCAAGTAGACGTCGAAAATGGTATCTTGGATGTAATCGGCGTCGTTAGTGAATCGCGATTCCTAGTGTACACATTGGAGTTGCAAACACGATATCGCTTTCGTGTCGGCAGCCCCGTCATCGAGATTATAGATACAGTAACCAACCGATCCAGCCAAACCGGTTCCATGCAGTTGTTGTATCACATCAATGTGGGCCAACCGGTCTTGCAATCAGGCTCGACAGTCCACGCCGCATTTCGATCCTTGGCACCACGCGATGCTCGCGCCGCCGAATCAATCGATCGATGGAATCAATGCGACGGTCCGGCCAGCGGCTATCAAGAGCAGGTCTACTTCATAGATCCCATCGCGGACGACCACAATTGGTCGGAGGCGATGTTAGCCTCCTCGGACGGCACAATCGGCTTTGCTGTTCATTTCGATAGGCGAACTTTACCCTGCATGAGTCTTTGGAAAAATACAGCCGCAGTCGAGGACGGATACGTCGTCGGTTTGGAGCCTGCAACCGGCTTCCCAAATAAGCGGTCATTTGAGGAGAAGAACGGTCGAGTCGTTGCGTTGCAGGGAGGCGAATCCAAAACGTTTCGACTTAAGCTGCAGCCCTTAACGACATCGACCGCTGTGACACAATCACGAAGCCGAATTGAAGCACTGCAAAGTTTTCCCGGCCTAAGAAACCAGTCTCCGCAGCTTGGCCAGTCCTCGGCTGCTAACTGATGTTCGGACAGAGTATGTGAAAACAGAGTATGAAAAAACAGAGTGTTTTCTACGACTCCGTCGCCCGCTGGGAGCCGCGGTCGTCAGCGGGCGGAGCCGCTGCCCCACAGTTCCCTATAAGTTTCGCTTGGCCTCCTCCACTAAGTACAAGGTGTTGCAACCCGGGCAGCTTAGATACCAAGCGTAGTAGTATTTTTGGCCGGGCTTAGGCGTTTTGGTTTTGGTGGGTTTCTGAATAATTGGCGTGCCGCACTTTCTACATGGCTCGCCAGCTTCTTTGTGCGATACTGTGCTTGCCGCACTGGATTGGGACGATGGCGTTGCGCGTCGGGGAGGTAATAGCCCGACGTCTGGCACAGTTCCGCCATTGGCCTGAATCTCCTGGATGTAACCCAGATCGGATACCGTGTCGTAGGACTGTGCCGCAGCCACCGCAAGCTCATCGCAGCGCTCATTCTCAGGTACGCCTGCGTGCCCTTTGACCCATTTGAAGCGAACTTGGTGCCTGGTATAGATCGACAGAAACCTAGCCCAAAGATCCGCATTCTTTGCCTTTTCGGATTTGGTTCGATACCAATTGTTCTTGCTCCATCGCTGGACAGAACCTTTCTCAACCGAGTCGACAACGTACTTGGAATCACTATACAACGTCACTCGGCATGGCTTGGTCAATGCTTCTAATCCAACAATGACGCCCATCAGTTCCATCCGATTGTTAGTCGTGCGGTGAAAGCCCCCAGAGAGTTCTTTCCGATGCCGACCAGCCAGGAGCACAACACCATACCCACCAGGTCCAGGGTTTGGTTCCGCCGCGCCATCGGTGTAGATGATGACATGACTCATTGGGACTTGATCGGGATTTACAGTGTCTTCAGCCGTACCTGTATTCATCTAATTAGGCAATGGTCCGTAGATCGGTCGATGTTTGGTATAGCCACCATCTGTGGTTAGCACTTCACCTGCACACCAGCATTCGTTAGACCAAAAGAACATCGTTGCGGCCGAAATGTGCTTTGGCTCAGTTAGTGCCCCCATCGGCATAGCATCTGCAACCGCCTGCAACCGACCCGCACTTGTCGGATTCTGAGAAGCCATTGGGCCACGAAGCGGTGACGGAGCCAAGCCGTTCAAAATCACGCCGTACTTTTCGACGAAGTGTCTCGATTGTAGTTTTAGGAAATTGAGCAAGCCACCCTTGGATTCTTCATAGGCCGCGCTGGCTCTCCCCTCCGCTCCAACGGTAGCCGAAGTTGACAGAACGATCACACCTCGCGAGCCATGGATCAAAGAGCCTGTTTTAACTCCATGCTTGATCACATTGTGGGCTCCCCACAGATTGACTTCGCAAGCCCCCATAACATCTTCTTTAGTCAAATCCTCGGGCGCCGTCAAAGGTTTTGGAGATATCCCGGCCGTGTGCATAAAATAACGGATCCCTGGTTGCCTCAAAAACAGCTCCTGCACCGCTTGTTCACTGGTAATATCGACAGACTCACCTACCACCTCAGTCTTGCCACCGGATTGCTGCGATAGCGAGCTTGCGTAGTCTGCAAGTGCCACCTTGCTGGTGCCAACGCCAATCATCGTAGATTGATCGACCAAGATGAGTTTTTTGAGATTGAGCCACGGAATAATATTAGAGGCCATGTGTTGGCCCATCAATCCAACGCCGATGATCATGGCGGTGGCGTTGTCTGCATAGTTGAGAGGCGATGGAGGCAAGTCTGAGAACTCCTCGTGTAAGTGCTGTGGATACCCGGAATACCCCCATAGCTTAACTGTTGATTCGTTTTTTGGTAACTAGGATTGACCGACGTCAAGATAACCAGCATTACCAGCATACCCAGCGAATTGCTTGAGGCGGACCCTAGCCTGGATTATTCACAACCCGACGCGTGAGCGAGGGACCGGCAATAAAATCCCTCGCTTACGCTTCGGGTTACGAAAAGCAGTCTGCATTTGAACTGTTTTTCACAATGTCCATCGCAGCAATACTTTACAGCGAAAACTCGATAGACCATGAATAATCCGGGCTAGCGTGTTTCAATCGGCAACAAAGAGACCAGCGTCGAGGTACTGGCCGCCGCCCGTTTGTTTGCAGTGAATGGCAATCACGTTGTTGCCTTGTAGAAGCGTCCCTTTCGTTGCGAGTGCCAGATTGAAATAGTCTGTAACGTAACCACTGAGGCGAGCTACTTCCTTGCCGTTGACGTAGACGACGCAATCCTCGTCGTGATGTAATCTCAAATAAAGTTTATTGGTCGGAAGATCTTTAAGGTCAAACGTGCGTCGCACCCAGATTTCTGGCGTTGACCAGTCGGTGTGGATTCTTGCATTAGGGGGCGCAGGAGCTCCCGCGCCGAAACCGGCTTTGCCCTCGCTCCAACCTTTGGAGTCGAAACTTGGCGTCATCCATGCATCACTTGGTGCACTTGTCGTGTATTGCCAACTTGGAGGTTGCAACTCTGCTGTTGCGAGGATTTCTCGTTTATTCGTGAGCGAGACCGGTGCAGACAACAATAGATCAGACTGTTCGTGAAGCCAAGCGGTATCGAACTTCTTTACACGATCGTACGTCAGCAGACCATTGACCTCCCCTTCTACGTCGGTTGTTTGTGTGTAGACTCCGGCGGCGATTCCTTCGGAGCGAAGTGCTGCCAGAATCGCTATGGACGTCTTGTAGCGGCCTTGCCATTCCTCTTTGGATTTGGGTAGACCGCCGTAGCCCCAATTCCTGGCATCTGTCTTCCAAAGATGACCTTCGACCGGCCAACCATGACCTCCAAACTCACCTTCCACTTTAACGAAACCATCGAAACGTCCGCCTTTCCCTAATTCAAATGGGAACGTCGGATGTGGGTAGTGGTGCTCGTCGACGAAATCGCCGACGGGCCAAAAATTCCCACCGCTTGCAATGTTCACGAGTCGAGTGCGATCGTATTCAATCGCCATTTTGCCAACGTCTGTTGTATCGTGTTGCCCCCAAGCTTCATTGAACGGGACCCAAACACCGATACAGGGTGCGTCTCGCAAATGATCGACCATGCGTTTGTATTCGGTAACCCATTGTTGATGCGCCGCCTCTGGCCACTGGGCGTCCGTTGGGTTCGGATCTAAGCGGGTCCAGTCAGGGCTGCTAGATTTTTCTCCGCGATTGCGGCCATAACCGCTGCTGACTTGATCTTGCCACATGATCATGCCAAGTCGATCACAGTGATAGTAGTAACGACGTGGCTCAACTTTGATGTGCTTGCGAATCATGTTAAAACCGCATGACTTCAGGAACTCGATGTCCGAAAGCATGGCCGTGTCCGAGGGCGGAGTAAGCAATCCGTCTGGCCACCATCCTTGATCGAGCGGTCCCCAATGAAAGATCGATTTGCCATTCAGGGTCAATTGTAGATGCCCATTCGCATCCATGGCTTTGCCAAATGCACGCAGAGCCGTGTAGGCTTTCACCGTGTCAATGACGACACCGTTTGCATTGAAAAGCTCGACCGTGAGGTCGTAAAGATTCGGTGCGTCAGGACTCCAGAATTGCGGATTGCTAAGTGTTAAGGTGACGGCGCCAGCCCCTTCGGCTTTTCCCGCAGGTTGTCCTTTCAATGACGCGGTGACGCGGACTTTGGAGCCGTTTGTGTCGTTGGCAATCGTCGGCGTCACGGTTACGGAGCCAACAGCGATATCGCAGGCATAGTCGAGATCCAACAGATGCATGGTCGGCACTTGTTCCAACCACACGGTCTGCCAGATTCCGGTGACGCGGGTGTACCAGATGCCTTGATTCTTCAGTTTCTGTTTACCGTGCAATTGATGTCCTTCGGTAGCATCGTCAGCTCGAACGATTAGCTCATTCACACCTACGCTCTTGAGTGAATCGGTGATGTCGAACGAAAAAGGAGTGTGGCCACCGCGATGGGTTCCAATTTGTTTCTCGTTTACCCAGACGGTCGTTTCGTAGTCGACCGCTTCAAAGGTTAAGATACTTCGCAATCCAGTAGTGGGTGCAGGAAGAGCGCGGCGATACCACAATGCTTCGGTCGGTTCAATTAAACGACCAACACCGGAGAGCGGCGACTCGGGACAGAAAGGAACTAATATTTCGCCGTTCCATTGGGTCGGCTTGCCAGCGCCTTTTGGGCTGACCGCGTACGACCAAAGGCCGTTGAGATTGGTCCATTTCTGGCGTTGAAACTGCGGACGAGGATACTCGGACCAAACCGAATCCGGCTTGAGCGAGCGTCCCCACTCGGTCATCAGTCGCGTTTCCGCGGGCTTCCACTGTGCTTGAACAAGGTTGCCTATAAGGAGCAAGATTGCAATTGCGAGAAAGTGAGTCTTGCAAAGAATCTTGAAACACATTTTAGAAAACTGTTTCAGTACAATGAACGATCGCAGAGAGGGTATGCTTGTCATGATGATTGCGTTTTTGTATCGAGGAAATGAAGTTCGAAATAAAGTCTTAACATCGCGGCGGCGTTTACGGGAGCGAAATCGGGTTGGGATTCGGCGTCCCTGCACCCAGGCACGACTGCAAATTCTATCGCTCCGAGGAGCGGTTGCGGAAAACATTGGTAGACAATTATGAAACAAATCCCCGTTGTTGTTGGTCTTGGTGAGGTGCTATGGGACGTTTTTTCGGATGGGCCTCGATTCGGCGGTGCACCGGCAAATTTCGCTTGCAGCGCCGCTGGACTTGCAAGGGGTCGATTCGATATCGCAATGGTAAGTGCCGTGGGCACTGATGCGCTCGGACAACTCGCTATCGCTTCGCTGGTCGAACATCAAGTGAATGTCGCGGCAGTATCCCAAATTCACACTCCGACAGGCCAAGTGCATGTACAGCTAGATGAGCAAGGGCACGCGACTTATGAGTTTGCAGCGGACGTAGCCTGGGATCGATTGGAATGGTCGAGCGAATTGGAACAGCTTGCGCATCGCACGGACGCTGTATGTTTCGGAACGCTAGGCCAACGGAGCGAAGTCTCTCTCGCGACGATTCGCAGATTCGTCGCCGCCACGCGCCCGACTGCTTTGCGAATCCTGGATGTCAATCTGCGACCACCGTTCGTCAGCGATGCCATCATCATTGACTCTCTGAGACTCGCTAATATTTTGAAATTGAATGACGAGGAACTAGCGGTTTTGGCCAGATTGATCGGCCTAACAGGTTCGCCTGCCGAAATGTTAAAGCGGCTTGCTGATAAGTTTGCACTTCAGGTTGTCGCACTTACTCGAGGGGTCAATGGGGCAATTCTAATCCGAGGTGACGAAATCAGCGAACATCCTGGTGTGGCGGTTCATGTCGTAGATACAGTCGGAGCCGGTGATGCCTTCACTGCGGCACTGGCGCTCGGATTGCTCGACTGTCGCGATCTCGAAACGATCAATCGAACTGCCTGCGAAGTGGCGGCATTCGTCTGCTCGCAAAGCGGAGCGACACCCAATATGTCGTCCGCCTAGAGTATAGGACCGTGCCGTCCGCATGCGATTATCGTCACCTGCGGAAAAATCGTTTTGCGAAATCCGCTACTTAGGTCCGATTTTGCTTTTTACACTGGGCGGACAAGATTGAATCGCGGCGAATGTTATGTGACGCAATTGTCTTATCCCTAATAGTCCCTACCGTTTAACACGACTTGATTGCTTCACGGCTAATCCGTGAGCATTATTCCGGTTATAGAATGAGCACGGAAAGTCCATCGGATTTGACAACGAGTGTTCGATTGACATGGATAGATCGTCAAGGCCATTGCATTTGGAGAAAGGATGTCTCCGCAATAGCACGCAGATGTACGGTCAACGCGGGTAGAAACGAAGAGTCCGATCGTCACCGAATCCAAAAACTCGGTGGACGAATATGGCTCAAACAAACAATTTAATGGAGTAAATTCGATGTCTAAAACAGTGTTCCGTTTGTTCTTGATGGGGATTTCGACGCTTGTGGTTGCGCGGTCGTCCAACGCCGATTCGTTCGACTATAGGAACGGACAAATTGGTCCCAAAGCGGACGTGTACGCCAAATCGGACATCGAGAATTTGCTCGATAAGTCGAAGAACCAAGTGGCGTTGGCCAGCTTCTGTGAATCAGCCTCCAATTGTGACAAATCATGCAAGCCTGCCGGAAATTGCCGCAGCAGTGGCAGGGGAAATTGCGGTGGGAATGGCGTGGGAAATTGGCTTGACAATACACAACTATTTTTTGGTGCCGACGCCTACAAGTCGCTCGGCGATAGCGGCTTATCGGGTTTCAGTCCTACACCGTTCTCACTGGGCAATAGCTTCGGTGCAGTCTCGGGATTCAACACTGGAATTAGGCTCGGAGATTCACGAATTCGAGCCCAAGTTGGTGCAAGCTATGGTCTCTACGATTTCAAGGGGCGTACAACGACAGCCCCAATCAAAGACAACAACTTCGAGCAGCAAACGTTCGTGACGCTTGGATTTAACAAGCGTAGCGACGTGTGCGCTGGCGATAGGATAAGCTGGGGCACCGTTTACGATCAACTCGTTGATCATCAGTGGGGATGGGCGGGCAATGAGGTTTATTTGAACCAAATTCGCAGCATCATGGGATATGCCCTCAACGAAACGAACGAAGTGGGTGTATGGGGAACGCTACATCTCAACAACGATTTGGCAGGGCTCGGATTTCCACCAAACGCTGTATTAACCAGAATTCGTGCGATGAATCAATCGAACCTATATCTGCGACATAATTGGGCTTTCGGCGGAAATAGCATGATGTACGTGGGTGCGGTCGACAGTGCCGATATAGCTAGTTGGCAATTAGGCATGATCAACTTGGCCCCTGTGAGTAGTTTCTCGTCGCTCTACGGCAACTTTACCTATGTGGCACCTGGCTCGGCAGCTGGGCTTGTGGGTAGTGCTGAAGAGCAATGGAATGTATCGGTAGGAATGGTTTTTTATCTAGGCAAAAAAGCAGTCAGCCGAACCGTCTCGGGCAATCAAGGAACTCCATTATTGCCAGTTGCCAACAACGGATCGTTCCTCATTACCAACTAGCGAATTTCGATCAAGTATTTCGAGAATCGAATCTATCCGCCGAAGGTTGAGTGGCTTTTATAGCCGCTTAGCCGGCGGGTTGCGAATACCGAGCATTTCGAGACGAGCTATGAGGCTCGGTGTTCAATTGAGCACCATTTGGCTCACGCTCAACGGCTCACGCTCAACGAGTAACCCCTACTTACGCCTGGATTGCAATCCAATTTGGACGTCGTTTTTCAATAAACGCTGCTAAGCCTTCTTGGGCTTCAGGACTCTGGCGGGCGCCGAGATGGGCTTCGAGCATTCGTT